>NZ_NFUX01000044.1:0-61597 GCF_002264385.1 Paenibacillus sp. VTT E-133280 | reverse complement strand
GGTCCTGGGAGAGTAGGACGTTGCCAAGCAGATTAAGCCATTGTTGATAATATCAGCAGTGGCTTTTTTTATTTTTTTATTATGCAAGTATTTAAGGATAGTAATAACATTAGTATAGGTTACTGTGGAATGACATTTTTGTTACCGACGCTGCGGTGGATACAAGTATAATAGAAAAGTGCTAATAGTTAGCAGATCTTTAATACGAAGGAACTACTCATAAATTCTAACTTTGAATTTTCTTGTGTCTTTAGATGCATTGTAGAGGTAGGGAGGATTTAAGGCATGAAACAATTAAAAATATTTAAGTTAATAATGATTTCTTGTATTTTAACTTTAATACTGGCAAGCTGCGGGACTAAAGAACCTAAGTGGGATACTTTTGAGAGTGCACTCATTGAGAAAAGCTTTCCTGTCCCACATGAAGCAAACTCACCAGACCAGACTACTACTAACGTTGCTATGGATTATGTACGTTATTCTTTACCTGGATTAAAGGAGAAGAATGGTATTCCGGATCCTTATTTGGGTGCTATTAAAGCCTGGGGATGGACAGAACAGGAAGATGATGATAGTGATTCTTCGGGTGTTTTTCTGAAGGATGGGTTAACGGTTCATTTAACAGTGCATGATGATTATTTTGTAGTGATGATTCCTAAAGAAAAGAAGACCTCCATTAAAGGCCTTAAGACAAAATAAAGAATCGCCATCCCTAAGGATGGCGGTTTATTTTTTAATAAGTGAAAATAATATGATCTGTACTGATGCACTTTACTGAGAGTAATAGGATACATCGGTCGGATTGAATTTTAGCATACCTCCCTGATCCTGTCGATTCAGTCTGAACAGGGTATAAAGACGAGGCAGTAGGAGCCATAAGTGGCAAGTGATCAGTGATACTGTAAATGCTGGCGGTGACCAGAAAATAAAGAGTGCTGCAATACAAAGACCGATATAGAAATTATGTAGCTGTACTTTACGGAATATACGGTAGCTAATGTGTTGATCAGGCATAAACCCTAACCAAGGCAGTTTAAATGAGACAGACCATCTTTTTGAAATGGGATGTCCTGAGATTAAAAGAACTGAGCGTGAAATGACATATTGAACCCAGAAGGCTACAGGCGCTGCTATGATTATGTAGAGAATGCTCCACCAGGAAAGAAATACGGTTTCGAGCACAAGGACTAATAAGGGAAGCATAATATAAATAGGCAGCAGGCGTACCGTTAGATTGACTTTTTTAATTAGTTTATATTGATAGAATGTAGCTGCACCTTTGGTAGTGGGTTCCATAGATTATAGTCTAACCTCCTCGTGAATTCGTATGTTCTTAATATCGGCGATTGGATGTATTTTATTAAACTGCGGCGGAAATTCACCGATATAACTGCAACGGAATATATATAATGCACGATACAAAGGATATGAAAAAACTATGAAAAGGTTTAAAATGATAGAAGGTGTATCATACTGTTCTTAAAAGAGTCAAGGTGGGATGGTTATGGAACAGCAAACCGGGCAAGCTTGTATCATTTGTGGACAGGTAAAAGAGGAAGGTATTGTGATTGTCTCGCATTTTATTTGCGAGGAATGTGAGGCAGAGATGATACGTACCGAGGCTGAAGATGCCAAGTACCGTTTTTTTATCGGCCGGATGAAGAAGATCGGATTGCAAAAGAATGCTTAAGTAGAGTAACTCTGTTAAATGATGCAATTAAGAGAGCGGTCTGGATGAAAGATACGAAGGCTGCATTAGTAATATTCAATACACGGCTTCCTCGTTCTTCAGGCGGGAGGAGCCGTTTTGTTGTCCAAAGGGCTGCTTTTACACTGAAGCGTAGGCGTTTTCGAATATTTACGTTAAAATAGAAGGAACCCTATGGGAAGGAATTTAATATGAATAAATTACAACGTTGTAGGGCGCCTATATACGAAATGCTGGAACAATATAGAATGATGGGTAATAGATCATATCATGTGCCAGGTCATAAGAATGGAGAGGCATATGATGGCGTTGAAGGCGCTGGCTTTTTAGATGAGGTAATGAAGTATGATGTTACGGAAATTTCCGGAACGGATGATCTTCATCATCCTGAAGGAGTTATCAAGGAAGCGCAAGAGTTAGCCGCAGATTGCTTTGGAGCAGAGGAAAGCTTTTTTCTGGTTGGAGGGAGTACAGCAGGCAATCTGGCTCTTATTCTAACCGCTTGTCCCGAGCCTGGAATGATTATGATTCTTCAACGCAATGTGCATAAGTCAGTCATTCATGGACTGATGTTGGCCGGAGTGCGTGCTGTTTTTCTGGAACCGCAGATAGACCCGTTTAGCGGTTTGGCAGTTGCGCCGGCGGCAGAAGCTGTTAAGGCTGCACTTGCAGCCTATCCCGAAGCCGCAGCTGTGCTTGTTACCATGCCGAATTATTATGGCATGGGTAGTGATCTTGCGTCCCTGGCGCGTATTTGTCACGACAGCGGTGTACCGCTGCTTGTGGATGAGGCGCACGGGGCGCATTATGGGCAGCACCCGGCGCTGCCAGCCGGGGCACTTGCTTGTGGCGCGGACGGCGTCGTGCAGTCCACGCACAAGATGCTCACAGCGATGACCATGGGCGCTATGCTGCATGTTCAGGGGCCGCGGCTCGACCGCGCCCTGCTCCGGCAGCGGCTCGCTATGGTGCAGAGCTCCAGCCCATCATATCCTATGATGGCGTCGCTGGATCTTGCCCGGCGGCTGTTGCACAGCCGGGGCAATGATGCCTTCACGGCGGGGCTGGCCGCCGTGGACGTCCTGAGGCGCGGGCTCGCGGAGCTGCCGCGCTACGGACTAGTGCAGCCGGCAAAGCCGCTGCACCCGAATACGCGGCCTGATTCTTTGGCGGCGTACGTGACACAGGACCCCTTTAAAGTCGTCATTTATGACGCCACCGGGGTCCTGAGCGGCTTCGAGCTGCAGCACAAGCTCGAAGCAAAGGGCTGCGTGCCGGAGATGAGCGACGAACGGCACGTAGTGCTGTTGTTCAGCCTTGGATCAAAGGCTGGAGACGCAGATCAACTGCTGCAGACGCTGCGAGAAATAGATTCGGAGGAACCTTACGAATCACTGAACGCTCCCGACTTATCAGGTTCTCGCAATATTTCCACGTGGAACAATTTCCATTCTTTGCAAATTTCAAATCCTGTCCCCTTTTCATTGAAGCCGGTGTCAGCGAATGAGATTGAAAGCATTGATCTTAAACAATGTGTGGATAGAGTGGCGGCAGAGATGGTTATTCCCTATCCACCAGGCATCCCAATATTATATCCGGGTGAAGCGATCACAGATCTGATCCAAAGAAGGCTGGCAGGTTTAGCTAAAGGAGGCGCCAAATTTCAGGCTTGTGCTGATCCGGTCTTGCAGCGTATTGAGGTATATAACATTAAGAAGGGCGGAGAAGCATAAGTGGGAAAAGAAGGTTTCTTTATAACATTAGAAGGGGGCGAAGGCTCCGGAAAAACAACGGTACTAGGTAGAGTAGCAGCCTATTTACAGAACCGGTCCATGCCTTATCGAATTACACGTGAGCCGGGTGGCGTTGAGATTGCTGAGAAGATTCGCTCCATTATTCTTGATCCTTCCCATACAGCTATGGATGCGCGTACAGAGGCATTGCTATACGCTGCAGCAAGAAGCCAACATCTCGCTGAAGTCGTTGAACCGGCTCTTAGAGAAGGGCTTACTGTGCTCTGTGACCGCTTTGTAGACAGCAGCCTTGTTTATCAAGGGCATGCGAGAGGGCTCGGAGTGGATGAGGTATGGAGTATTAATCGTTTTGCGATTGGGAACCGGATGCCGGATCTAACCTTTTATCTGGATGTAGATCCAGAGATAGGGTTGTCACGAATTGCAGCGAATGAAGAACGGGAAATCAATCGCCTGGATCTGGAAAGTCTTTCTTTTCATCAAAAGGTTCGTGAAGGCTATCAATTATTAATCCAGGACAATCCGGACAGAATAGTAGTTCTGGATGCTAATCGCCCGATCCATATGGTAGAACAAGATATTGTGAGAACTCTTGAAGAGAGAGTATTAAAGGGTTTTTAGGGTGTTTTGTCTAATATACTAAGAGAAGTGACATATAATTAGGCATGTGCTTATGATGTAAGGGTTACTACGAGAGGGCTTTCAGTAGTAATACACCATAAAATTATTGGGAGGGAATGCGAAGATGAAGTTGATCATTGCAATTATCCAGGATAAAGACAGTAACCGGTTGTCCAGCGAGCTAGTTAAAGCCAATTTCCGTGCTACTAAACTTGCAAGTACAGGTGGATTTCTACGGGCAGGGAATACGACATTTATGATCGGGGTAGAAGACAGTCAGATTGAATCTGTATTAACCGTAATCCGAAACAGCTGTAAAGTCCGTGAGCAATTAGTTACTCCGGTAACACCGATGAGTGGAACAACGGATTCGTATTTGCCACTTCCTGTCGAAGTACAAGTCGGTGGAGCTACTGTATTCGTACTTCCTGTAGATCGTTTTGAACATTATTAAGTATAATATAGAGTAGCAAGTCATTTACAAAAAGGGCGGTAGATAACCTTTGAAGATCAATCCGGGGTATAGGCCCTTGAAGAGTGAAATGACAAATGCAGAAGGGGCTAATAAACCCGTTCAGCAAAAAACATTCTCTGATGTTTTTCAGCAGCAAAGTGAACAGAAAACCAAAGACGAACTAAATCGCCAGATCAAAGAGATACAGTCTCAAGGGGATCGTTTATCTAAGTCCATGACGATTCGTGAACTCACTATATACCGGATGATGATCAAAAGGTTTCTGGAAGAAACGGCTCGAAGAGGCGTTACTCTGAAAGAAACACGCGGATGGGATCGGCGTGGCCGTGGCAAGCGTTACAAGCTGCTTGAGGAAATTGATTCGGCTTTGCTATCTATGGCAGATGATTTGCTGAATAGCGAGCAGGGCCGGATAGATTTGTTGGGACGTGTTGGAGAAATCCGCGGGTTGTTAATCAACCTTTCTTTTTAAATTATAAGAAAGTATATGCTTTACACTATACTTTATCCTTATATTTCTTGATTAAACACTTACCGTCCTTATAAGGGCGCCGAAGGCGTTTATGTTTGAAAGTTTTGGGAGGAAATTATGCCTTTTCATGATATAGTAGGCCAGGAGAACGCCACGCGGCTACTCCAAAATGCCTTGCGCAAAGAAGCTGTGAGTCATGCTTATTTATTTACAGGGCCAGCAGGCAGTGGACAAATGAAAACGGCGCTGATGTTTGCCCAAGCTATATTTTGTACCCAGAGCAAGGACGATGCCTGTGGGGAATGCCTGGAGTGCCGCAAAGTAGAGCATGGAAACCACCCTGATTTGTCACTGCTGCAGCCAGATGGGGCAAGTATTAAAATAGATCAAATCCGTGAGCTGCAGCGCGTCTTTTCCTATCGGTCAGAGGGTGTGAATCCGAAAGTATATATTATAGATGGAGCAGACAAAATGACGGTACAAGCTGCCAATAGTCTGCTGAAATTTCTGGAGGAACCACCAGCTCCGGCTGTTGGAATCTTAATTTCTGATAATAGCCGTTCCTTATTGCCAACCATTCAGTCGCGGACCCAGCGGATTCCATTTAGTCCGTTAAACCCGGATATTATGCTCCAAGCTCTGGCAAGTGAGGGCGTTCCCATACCCTTAGCTCGATGTGCAGTATCACTTAGTTCAGGATTTGATGGTTGCAGGAAACTTTTGGAACAGAATTGGTTTGCAGAAATGAGAAATGTAATGTTACAATTAGCTAAGGAGTCCTTAGGCAAGGGCAGCTCCGCTGTAGCAACTGCTGGGCAGAAGCTGTTCAAGACCGGACTCGCTGAACATTTGGATATCTTCTTCAGCATGTTCCATCTGTGGTTTAAAGATATGCTTTACTTCCTGTATCGTAAGCATGAGAGTATCGTTTTCATAGATCAGTTAGACTTTATTTCCAGGCATGCCCGTGAGCGGAGTGCGGAACAATGGGTGGCTTATATGGGATTTGCTGCAGAGAGTTCGAAGAAGCTGCGATCCAATGCCAATGCCCAGTTGTGTCTGGAGCAGTTTTTAATCCGACTGGAAAGTTAAAGGATTAGTTATGATATATCCTCCGGATGTCGCTTTACCTGGAAATATCGTTTTAACAGACGAGGAAGGACAAGCATGGATCATCAGGGAGCGGACATGCCCATAGGTTCCTTTTACCGGCAAACAAGGGGGTTAATTTTTGTACAGCGTAGTAGGTGTCCGTTTTAAAAAAGCGGGTAAAATATATTATTTTGATCCACTTGATTTTCCGATTGAACGGGATCAATATGTTATTGTGGAGACAGCACGTGGGGTTGAATACGGTAAAGTTGTCGTAGGTAAAAAAGAGGTGGAAGAATCCGACGTAGTTTTGCCCCTCAAAAAAGTGATGCGTATTGCCGGAGAAACCGACGCACGCGTAGTTGAAGAGAACAAAGGGGCCGCTAAAGAGGCTTTTACCACCTGTTTAAATAAAATACGCGACCATGGTCTCAAAATGAAGCTCGTCGATGTAGAGTTTACTTTTGACCGTAATAAGATTATATTTTACTTTACGGCCGAAGGACGGGTCGACTTTAGAGAATTGGTTAAAGATCTAGCAAGTATTTTCCGGACCCGCATTGAGCTACGGCAAATTGGGGTGCGTGATGAGGCTAAAATGCTAGGTGGACTTGGACCTTGTGGGCGAGTACTTTGTTGTTCATCTTGGTTAGGGGATTTTGAACCCGTATCCATTAAAATGGCGAAGGATCAGAACCTGTCACTTAATCCGACGAAGATTTCAGGACTTTGTGGACGTCTGATGTGTTGTTTGAAATTTGAGCATGACAATTATGAGAGTGTGAAGGAAGAAATGCCAGCGGTCGGCAAGATTGTCGTGACCTCATTGGGTGATGGCAAAGTAGTAGGACTTAATGCCGGAAGCCGTACGGTTCATGTACAGTTGTTTGAAGTGGGCAAAGTTAAGGAACTTCCAATGGATGATGTTGTCGTCAAGTAAACCATTATAAGGTTACTTTCGGGGTGGAAACTTGGAGAAGAAAAATATATTTGCACACATGCAGGATATGGAAGCACAGATGGAAACGATGCGCGCCAATCTTGGAGAATGGAAACAGACGGTAAAAGAACTGATGGAAGCGAATCAGAGGTTAACTCTGGAAAATGAACAGCTTCGCAAAATTTTAAAGCGGGATGCACCTTTGGATCCTACCGTAGATTCTGCGGAGGCGGAAGCTCTTTTAGCTGCCGGAGAGGGAACAGAAGAGGTTGTCGGGGAAGGTTATGACAACTTGGCCCGGCTTTACCATGAAGGCTTTCACATCTGTAATGTTTATTTTGGACATTTACGCACGGAAGGTGATTGTCTGTTCTGTCTTTCTTTTCTTAATAAATGAGGATATCCAGCCGTAGGAGATTGATCCTACGGTTTTTTTTGAATTTCAGCTGAATGAAGATAGTCTTGTTTCGATGATTATGCACAGAGATTTTAGCTCAACAAAAATTTTAGGAGATTACTACATGACAAATTCTTTTAACGATATATCTGTTCCTTTGCTGCCGACGGAGCGGGTGGATGATTTATTAACGCATGACTTGCGAATTATTCAAAGTGATGAAGTATTCAGCTTTTCTATGGATGCTGTACTGCTTGCCCGTTTCGCCAGCGTTCCGCCCCGTGGGAGAGTCCTGGATCTTTGTACTGGAAATGGTGTAATTCCTATTTTGATGACGACCCGAACTAAAGCTTCTATAGAAGGGATTGAAATTCAGCCCCGTTTAGCGGATATGGCTCGACGTAGCGTGGCTCTAAATGGGCTACAGGATCAGGTTGTGATCCATGAAGGCGATTTACGTGAGTTATATAAAGTAGCAGGACATGGCGTATATGATGCAATAACAGTCAATCCTCCTTATATGCCGCTTAACGGCAGTGACCTCAAGCTGAACACTCATCAGGCTATGGCTCGTCATGAAATCGGATGTACACTGGAGGAGGTTATTCAAGCCTGTGTGAGACTGGTTCGCACCGGAGGAAAGGTAAGTATGGTTCACAAGCCACAACGATTGGTCGATATTATTAGTTTGATGAGAAAATATAGGCTCGAGCCCAAAATTATCCGCTTTGTACATCCACGTGCGCATCTGGAGGCTAACATGGTATTAATCGAAGCGATACGTGATGGTAAGCCGGAGGTTCGTTTACATCCACCACTCATTGTATATAATGAGGACAATCAATACTGTCCAGAAATTATGGACATCTACTATGGTGCTAAAGAGGGTAAATCATGACGATATCATGCCAAAGCAGTTTTCAGAACAATAACAATACACATAAGCAGGAATCAACCGGTTCACTCTTTTTGGTTGCAACACCCATCGGTAATTTAGAGGATATGACTTATCGTGCTGTTCGCACATTGCAGGAATGCGATATTATTGCAGCTGAGGATACAAGACAAACCCGGAAATTGTTGAGTCATTTTGAAATTACACCCTCTATGCTGTTCAGTTATCATGAGCATAATAAGGCTGCAAGTGGACCTGAACTTATCCGCTATATAATAGAAGGAAAAAATTTGGCACTCGTCAGCGATGCCGGTTTACCAGCCATTTCCGACCCTGGTGCAGACCTTGTAGCCCTTGCCATAAGTCACGGTATACCAGTAATTCCTATACCCGGAGCTAACGCAGCTTTGTCAGCATTGATTGCCTCTGGTCTGCCTACGACTACTTTCACCTTTATCGGCTTCTTACCTCGAGAACGTAAAGATATCCGTGCGGTATTAAGTCCACTTCGTTCGGCGCAAGGGACTATATTGTTCTACGAATCTCCACATCGCGTGGTGAAGACACTGGCTCATCTCCATGAAGCATTTGGCAATCGGCGAATTGTGCTTGCTCGTGAACTGACGAAGAGATATGAGGAGTTTCTACGTGGGACGATCGAGGAATGTACGGATTGGCTCGCTGAACATCCACCGCTTGGTGAGTATGTCATTGTCGTTGAAGGTGAGAGCAAGGAAGATGCTGAAATGGCGGAATCGGCTTGGTGGCGCCAGTTAAGTATTGAAGAACATGTTGCTCATTACGAAGCAGCAGATATGCCGCGTAAAGAAGCTATGAAAAAAGCAGCCTCTGATCGTGGTGTGTCAAAGCGGGATATTTATAACGCACTTCTGGATAAAGCGGAGCAGCAGTAAGTGTTATTGACGGATTCTAATTCTAAGAGGTTAACAAGGTGCGGAGGGGTATTACGAAGCTGACGAGATTCTAGCCTGAAGGTGGTTCCCAAAAGGAAGCCCAATATAGACCAGATCATGGTAAAAACTCGGTTTACTTCATGCTCTCACCGCATTCCCCATCATTATTAGGTATCATGGGGGGAGTAAATCCTTGTAGACATCTTTTGGAGCGGGAAACACAGGTGATTGCAGAAAAAAAAATACCTCCCGCGGTCACGGGAGGTCAAGGAGATATGAAAAGGTTAGAATTAACAATTTGATTAGTTCTATTATATACTATTTATTTTAGTTTGTCACAGGGGTAGGGATAGTAGAAATGCATTCATGACAAACTATTTTTCCTTTGAAGTAAGTTACGTTCTCAGCGTTGCCGCAGAAAATGCAGGCAGGCTCATATTTCTTAAGCATAATGCGCTCACCATCAACGTAAATTTCAAGTGCGTCTTTTTCACCAATGCCAAGAGTACGGCGTAATTCGATGGGAATAACTACCCGTCCAAGTTCGTCTACTTTTCTTACAATTCCTGTTGATTTCATCATACCAATCGTTACTCCTCTCAATGTTCCAAAAACGTCATTATTCGACATTGTTCACTGTTTTATGATATTCATAATACCAACGATTCCCAAAACAGTCAACCTTTTTTCATAGGTTGAATTAAGAACTTTTTCACTAAAACTTTGAATTGCCTATACCAATTGCGAATTCTAAAAAAAAAGTAAAAATAAACTTTGTCGATTTACCAAGACTAAAAACGTCATCATTCGACAAAGTACGACATAATTACTTATTATATACTTATATTGGTTAAAATCATATTAAATTTAATAAAGGAGTTGATCTCATGAAGCAGCCGCTCACAGAAGAAAAGGTTTTCAAAGATCCGGTTCACAATTATATCCACGTGCAGGATACTATTATTTGGCGACTAATAAATACAAAGGAATTTCAGCGTTTACGCCGAATACGCCAGCTGGGTACCTCGTATCTCACCTTTCATGGCGCAGAGCATAGTCGGTTTTCTCATTCTCTAGGGGTATACGAAATTACACGTAGAATTATTTCGCAATTTGAACGAAGCGGTTATAAGGATTGGATTCCTGAAGAAAGTCTGCTCACCTTGTGTGCGGCTTTGCTGCACGATCTGGGGCATGGTCCATTTTCCCATTCTATAGAAGAAGCCTTTGAAATGAATCATGAGGATTGGACTTGTCGAATTATTCTGGAGGACACAGAGATTACTGAGATCTTGCGTGATGTGGAGGAGGATTTTCCTCGTAAAGTAGCCTCAGTAATCGCTAAAACTTATGAGCATGAAATTGTTGTAAATCTGGTTTCAAGTCCGCTAGATGCTGATCGCATGGATTATTTGCTGCGTGATGCGTACTATACAGGTGTAAACTATGGAACGATCGACATTGATCGGATTTTAAGAATGCTGCGTCCTTATAATGGTCGAGTTGTTGTAAAAGAATCGGGAATGCATGCCATTGAAGATTATTTAATGTCGCGTTATCAAATGTACTGGCAAGTGTATTTTCATCCGGTGACACGTAGCTCAGAGATTATCTTGCGACAAATTTTCCGTAGAGCCAAGGAGCTTTTCCAAGAGGGGTACAATTTTAGTTTCATGATTAATCCGCTGGAGGATTTGTTCCGTGGTGAGGTGACAGTAAAGCAATATTTAATGCTGGATGAAGCACTGGTACAGACGGCTTTTATGCAGTGGACGCTTGAAAAAGATGAGCTACTAAGCGACTTGTGCACCCGTTTTATTCATCGTAAACTGTATAAATACGTTGAGATGGAGAATCTCGATACAGATATGATTACTGAAATTCGCAGCAGTTTTGCGGCAGCGGGTCTTCACCCAGAATATGATTTGGAGATTGATTTTCCGACAGATCTGCCCTATGATGTGTTCCGTCCGGGAGAAGCTTTTGACAATAAACAAATTCTGCTGCTTGATCGGCATGATCATCTGCGGGAAATTTCAGAGGTATCCGATATTGTACGTTCTATTAGCGGCATTCACCGTGGCAGATATCATCTTTATTTTCCTCAGGATAAGTTGAGAAAAGTGCTTACACGATTGCCTTCTTCTATCGCAGAGATTTTTGCAAAATAATACAAAAAAATATAGCATTTTTGACAAGGAGTGAAGGTTAAAATGTATCTGTTTGACACACATACGCATCTGGATGCGCCTCAATTCGACGAGGATCGCGAAGAAGTTATCGCTCGTGCTGTAGAAGCAGGAGTTAGCAAGATGATTAATATCGGATTTAATCGGGAGACGATTCCCTCAACGATGAAGCTGGCGGAATCTTACGATTATATTTATGCGGCAGTGGGTTGGCATCCTCAGGATGCGATTGATATGAAAGATGGAGATCTCGATTGGATCGCTTCTCTATGCAGTCATAAGAAAGTGGTGGCGATCGGTGAAATCGGACTGGATTATTACTGGGATACTTCTCCCAAGGATGTGCAGCATGAAGTTTTTCGCAAGCAAATTGGACTAGCCCGCGAACTGAATATGCCGATTTGTATTCATGATCGTGATGCCCATGAGGATGTTGTACGGATTTTACGGGAGGAAAAAGCAAATGAGGTTGGAGGCGTGATGCACTCGTTCTCTGGAAGCTGGGAAACGGCTAAGATGTGCTTGAATCTTGGTTTTCATTTATCCTTTGGAGGACCTATTACGTTCAAAAATGCAAGAGTGCCAAAAGAAGTACTTGCGCAGACCCCTCTAGACCGATTATTGATCGAAACCGATGCTCCATATTTGACTCCGCACCCCTTCCGCGGAAAGCGAAATGAGAGCGCTCATGTGAAGCTGGTAGCAGAGGCAGCAGCTGAAATTAAAGGGTTAACATGGGAAGAATTGGCTAAAATAACGTATGCGAACGCACTGGAACGATTTGGGATTGAGTGAAAACGGGAGAAAAACAGGCGAAAAATAGAGAATGGCCGATATATTAAACTTTTTTAATATAAAAACAGCTGAATATTACAATATTTTAACCATATTTTTGCTTAAACGTGGTTGAATCGTCCTTTACAACATGCATCAAAACAGGATATCATCTTTTCAGTGATGTGAGCTGTGTTACAGTGACAGCCATATATTCATGGATCGTCTCGCTGAGTCTCCGTATGGAGAACGGGGGAACCAATATTGACCTGCCGCATGCCTGTATTTAAAATACGGTTTAGACGTGCCGTAGGACAGTATTTGATTTCTTCACGTGGTCTTTGGGGTGAATTTAAGGGCAACCGCCATGAGCGGGTGACCTGAAATAGGGCGTCTCTCTTTCGTCCGAACCCGACAGCTAACCCCGTAAGCGCAAGTAAGAGAGGCAACCTCGTGCACAAGCATTCTCTATTCTGATATTGGAGAAGCCACGAAAGAGTCCTCAGTTGAACTCTTTTTAGGCTTTTTTATTTTTGAATAAATAGAATGTTACCCACATACTGTTATATAACAGGGGTGGGAGTAGCTGTGCCGAGCAGGCGATCCATGAGCAGGAGACGCTAAGTTATTACGTGCGTGTCCTGTGACAATCTCAAATAGTTTCGTCAAAGGAATTCAGTCCTCATGATATACAATTGACGACGGGGCTATGTAAGGAGGATGGAGAGAATGGGCGTATTCCAACCAGAAGTATCCCATGATTCGCAGTCATCCAGCAGGTCTTTCGCATTACGGTGGGAGCAAGTAAATACTCGCGTGCTTTTACTTGCAGGCGTGATTTCAGTCGCTATCGCGTTACTTATTCTGCTGTACGTACACGGTCAAAGTAACAAACAATTATTTTTAGTAATAGACGGGCAAACACAGACGCTTGAAACGCGGGAAGCGCTTCTTGGTGATGTGTTGGAGAAAGAGCAAATTTCGCTACAGCCGCATGATGAACTATCTTTAGGTCTGAGTGATGAAATAAAAGACGGTGACCGTGTCGTTATCAATCGTGCGCAGAAAATTAGTCTTACTGCGGATGGAGCAACAAAAACGTTATATACGACCGAGGATACAATTGGTAAAGCAATTGAGAAAATGGGCATTACCCTAGAAGGTCATGATAAGATTTTCCCTTCGTTAGACACCACCATTTCTGCAAACATGGAGGTTAAGATTGTTCGCATCAACAAACAGACCGTACAGCGAACAACTGACTTACCCTTCAGAGTCATCAAGACAGCAGACCCCTCCCTTACTGTGGGAACAGTTAGAGTGGCACAGGCAGGCAAACCAGGCGTCATGATTCAGCATATTGAAAAGATCTACCAAGACGGAGAACTGGCCTCTATGCGCATGATTGGTAAGGAAGTACAAACGGTAACGAAAGATAAGATTATTGCCGTTGGTACCAAAGCACTTCCTAAGCCGGCTGTAGCTAAGACTACAACAACTTCCAAATCAAACACCACTTCAAAAACGGCTAAAGTTAGCGCCAAGACTAATAACGTCACAAGCAAGGCTGGCGTAGACTTTGAGTACAAGAAGATGATTAAGAATGTCTCCATGACAGCTTATTCGTCAGAAGAGGCAGGTATAGGTACCAAAACGGCTTCCGGAACACGCGTAACGGAAGGTCGCACAATTGCTGTAGATCCGAATGTAATTCCTATTGGCTGGTGGGTATATATCGAGGGACTTGGATTCCGCCGAGCAGAAGATACTGGCGGTGCCATTAAGGGCAATAAAGTAGATGTCTACTACGATTCACTGAGCCATGTTCGTAATTTCGGTCGTAAATCACGAACCGTTTATGTGATTGGACCTGTGAAGCCGGAGTTAAACTAGGCTGAAGCTTTTGCAAATTATTCTTTGATAAGCTATAGTGATGATAACCGTTAAGGAACGCCAGATGATCATTTCGTTGATCGCAGAGCAACCGCTCATCACTTATACATTCTTTAACCAAAAGAAGAGGAGCGAAACCTCTTCTTTTTTGCTTTTTTTGGAAGGAGTCAGAGATATGATTAAGGAACTAATTGTCGTCGAAGGTAAGAGTGATACCGTCGCTGTTAAACGCGCTGTAGAAGCAGATACGATCGAAACAGGGGGCTCGGCTGTAGACCGGACCGTAATTGCGAAGATCGCGCTTGCTATGGAGCGTAGAGGGGTGATTATTCTTACGGACCCGGATCACGCCGGTGAACGAATCCGCAAGATTGTGTCTGCAAAGGTGCCGGGCTGCAAGCATGCCTTCATTCCGGAGAAGGACGCAACCCGCAAAGGAGATATCGGTGTGGAGAACGCTTCTCCAGAGGCGATTCGTCATGCGCTGCGGAATGTACATACCTCTTTTGAAGGAGCACCTGCTTTAATCGGACTTGATGATCTAATGGCCGCTGGAATGCTTGTACACCCTCGGGCAGCTGAAAGACGTATGGCACTTGGTAATTTGCTTGGAATCGGATATTGTAATGGCAAGCAGCTGTACAAGCGGCTGGCGATGTTTGGAATTACGCGGGAGGAATTTGCCGGAGCTCTCGCCCAAATTGATCAGGGGGGCATTACTTCATGAGTGGTAGAGAGGAAATTTCAACTCCAAAACGGACGAAAGAAATTATTCAACGTTATGGATTCAAGTTCAAGAAGAGCTTAGGACAGAATTTTTTGATTGATCAAAATATATTGGACAAGATTGTAGACGCTGCCGGGCTAGATAGCGGCTCTGGGGCATTGGAGATCGGTCCCGGCATTGGGGCGCTGACAGAACGTTTGGCGCTAACATCTGGAGCGGTAACCGCTGTGGAGATCGACCGTAGATTGATTCCTATTTTAAGAGACGTACTTTCCCCTTATCCGCATGTTAAGGTTCGTAATGATGATGTTCTGAATGTAAATCTGCAGGAGTTGTTCAAAGAAGATTTTGCATCCGTGAACAAGGTAAGCGTAGTTGCCAATCTGCCGTATTATGTGACTACTCCGATTCTGATGAAGCTGCTCGAAGAGAAGCTTCCACTTGATAACATCGTTGTAATGATTCAGAAAGAGGTTGCGGAGCGTATGGCTGCTTCTCCGGGAGGAAAGGAATATGGGAGCCTTAGCATTGCCGTGCAGTACTACAGCGAGCCTGAGCTCGTCTGCATTGTGCCGCGTACGGTGTTCATTCCTCAACCTAATGTGGAGTCCGCTGTAATCCGTCTAAAGGTAAGAGAGCGTCCACCGGTAGAAGTTGAGAGTGAGAAGCACTTCTTTGAGGTCGTCCAAGCTTCTTTCACACAGCGCCGTAAGACGATTGCTAACAATCTCAAGGCTCGTTACTTCCCTGGAGAGGGACGTGAGCGTCTGGAGGCTTTACTCGCAGAAGCTGGGATTGAACCAACCCGTCGTGGAGAAACGTTAAGTCTAGAAGAATACGCCCGATTGAGCGGTGTTCTGTTGGCTGCTGGAATTGAATAAGCTAAAAACATAGCTAGTTATGAACCAACTGAGGCCTTTGCCCATACGATGGGGTAGAGGTGGTGG
The DNA here is from genome assembly GCF_002264385.1 of Paenibacillus sp. VTT E-133280. Taxonomy (NCBI): domain Bacteria; kingdom Bacillati; phylum Bacillota; class Bacilli; order Caryophanales; family Paenibacillaceae; genus Paenibacillus; species Paenibacillus sp. VTT E-133280. Next base: position 45,799 of record NZ_NFUX01000044.1, on the reverse strand, counting down.
TTGTAATGAATTTAGGAGACTTGGTCGTTCGTAAATCTTATGGCGGAGATTTGACTTTTCGTGTAGATCATATTGTGCAGGACAGAGCGGTCATCAAAGGCACAGATTTCCGTCTGTTGGCGGATTCTCCTCTGAATGACTTGGTTCAAGTGCCTCCTACCCGGATTACGGAACGAGGACAGCAGGCACAGATTAAAGCGAATGAATCACTGACACAGCTGCGGAAAGACCGACAGGAGCAAAGTCAGCGGAGCGGCAGCGCTCTATCAGAAGGCGCATGGGCTCCATCGCCTAAGGAAGCTGCTTATTTTGAAGTACCGGGGAAAGTACTGCATCTGGATGGCGATCCAGCGTATTTGAATAAGAGCCTTAGCTTATACGAACAATTGCGGATCCCCGCTGAAGGTCATCATGTTCATGAGTCCGCAATGGCGGACACTTTATACCGGCTGCTGCCCCGCGTGCGTCCAGACATTGTGGTGATTACCGGTCATGACGGGGTGCTGAAGCAACAGCATACTTACGATCTTCACAGTCTGAGCAGCTATAAAAATTCGCAAAACTTCGTAGCTGCTATTAGGGTGGCTAGGGACTATGAGCGAAATTTTGATGCGTTGACGATTGTTGCAGGTGCTTGTCAGTCACATTTTGAAGCACTGCTGGGGGCAGGGGCCAATTTCGCCAGTTCTCCTGGACGGATATTGATCCATGCCTTAGACCCAGTTTATGTAGCGGCAAAATCGTCGTTCACGCCCATTAGGGATACGGTGAATCTGAGTGAGGTTTTGAACAACACCATTAGTGGTAATCAGGGAATCGGCGGTATTGAGACCCGTGGCAGCTTCCGTATTGGGATGCCGCGTCTGCAGAACCTGTCAGAACTAAAAGTGACACCTTCCGCAATTTAATCGACATGTACTGATCATATTTTTCAAAGCTAATAGGTAATTTGGAGTGGCCGAATAGAGTAACGCGAAGAAAGGGTGAGCGATGAGCTTAACCCTTTTTTTGCGTGAAATGGTAGTTATCTTTAAAAATCTACAATGTTATTTTTCTTGCTTTGTGCTGAACCTATTACAGATAACAAGGATATTAGTTCGCCTCTGATTCTCCGCAAAAAAATTCCGTTGACAACCAAATATTCATCATCTATAATTATTTATTTGCTTTGACAAACACCTGGGGAAGTTGTATAATGGACAAGAAAAGAGGTGGTCGTCAGGCAATGGCTAATAACGCGCTGTTGGAAATCAAACGCAGTCTCGAAGCTCACGTCGGTCATAAGATCACGTTGCGTGCAAACGGAGGTCGTCGTAAAACCGTAGAACGCACCGGTGTCCTGGAAGAAACGTACCCTTCTGTATTTATTGTCAAACTGGATCAGGAGCAGCAAACATTCAAGCGAGTCTCCTATAGCTATGCCGATATCCTTACTGAATCTGTGGAAATTACAGTATGTGAAGATGATGGGCAGATGCGGATTATGTATATTAAAGCTTAATGTTTCACGGGCAGCTTCCTTTGGGGGCTGTTTTTTATTTGTGCAGATAAACATTCAGTGAATGATCCTTGTTCTTAGCAAGCATACTAATTGAGCAATCGGTTTATCATTTTCTTTCATAAGGGAGGAATTCCGTAATGAGCCGCAGAAAACGAGGCATGATGTCGGAAGAACTAAAGACAGAGTTAGCCAAGGAGCTTGGTTTTTACGAAACTGTGGAACGTGAAGGCTGGGGAGGAATACGGGCGAAGGATGCCGGCAATATGGTAAAAAGAGCGATTCAGCTCGCTGAAGAGGCCGCGCGGAAATCTTAATCTTTAGCGTGTGAACAATTATTTAACGAAAAAGGGTGCGTCCAACTGGCGACACCCTTTTATTATTGGACTTCATTAGAAGTTTTTCATATAATATGTTAAGTTGTTTTTACGGGAAAAGCTGAAGGTGGGTGAACGCCTTGAAAATGTATGAGAAGGCACCAGCTAAAATCAATTTGATGCTGGATGTGCTGCACAAGCGTGCTGACGGTTTTCATGAGGTGGAGATGATTATGACCATGGTAGATCTAGCAGACCGTTTAGAGCTGTCTGAGCTGCCAAGGGATACTATTATAATATCAAGTCAAGCGGGTTATATTCCTCTAGATGAGAAGAACCTGGCCTTTCAAGCGGCTAGGCTTATTAAAGAGCGTTATAACGTGAAGAGTGGTGTACATATCCATCTGGATAAAAGAATACCGGTTGCAGCTGGCCTGGCTGGCGGCAGCAGCGATGCAGCGGCTACGTTACGTGGCCTGAACCGACTGTGGCGCCTAGGAATACCTGCGCAGGAGCTGCAGGAGCTTGGCGCTGAGCTTGGCTCAGATGTGCCTTTCTGTGTTACAGGTGGTACTGCCTTGGCAACAGGTCGTGGCGAGAAGCTGACGCCGATTAAGAACCCTCCGCAATGCTGGGTAGTTTTGGCTAAGCCACCTATCAATGTATCGACAGCGGAAGTATACGGACGTGTTCGGAGCAATAATATAGCTGTGCATCCTTCGGCTAGAAGGATGCAGGATGCGATCGAAGCTGGAGATTTTGGGGGCGTATGTAATCATTTAGGCAATGTGCTTGAGGATGTTACCCTAAAGCTTCATCCAGAGGTCCAGCAGCTCAAAGAGGCGATGGTTAAGCTCGGAGCAGACGGAGTGTTAATGTCCGGCAGCGGACCTACTGTATTCGGTTTAGTGTCCAAGCAGTCTAAAGTAGCAAGAATTTATAATGGACTGCGTGGGTTCTGCAAGGAAGTCTATGCAGTGAGATCACTCAATTAGTATGCTTCTCTTGTGTAAACCCGTACAAAAGTGATATATTTTTCATAAAATATTCGGTTTTGGCGAGGAGCATTCCGTGAAGAAATTAAAAAGAAGCCAACGTTTGGTAGACATGACTCAGTTTTTACTTGAGCGGCCACATGACCTACTGCCGCTGTCTATATTTGCCGATCGGTATGGAGCGGCTAAGTCCTCCATCAGTGAAGATTTGGCGATCATAAAAGAAGTATTTGAAGGTGAGGGCATTGGTGAGCTTCAGACCTTGGCCGGTGCAGCAGGTGGAGTACGTTATATTCCTGTGATGCCTAAAGAAATGGCGCTCTCTTTTGTTAAACGTTTATGTGTGCAGTTGGAACAGACAGATCGGATACTGCCTGGTGGTTACTTGTATATGTCGGACCTGCTTGGACTGCCATCTTTGATGGAGCAAGCGGGGAAGATCATCGCAACGGCCTTTTATGGATCGGAAATCGATGTGGTGATGACAGTAGAAACTAAAGGGATTCCGCTAGCCTATGCAACGGCAGCGCAGCTCGGCTTGCCAGTAGTGCTGGTACGACGTGACCATCAGGTTACAGAAGGTTCAGCAGTAAGCATTAATTATGTATCTGGATCACATAAGAGTATACACACCATGTCTCTTTCTAGACGAGCACTCAAGGAGAAATCGCGGGTACTCATTGTAGATGACTTCATGAAGGCAGGCGGAACCGTTCGAGGGATGGTTGATTTACTCGGTGAGTTCAATGCCGAAGTTGCTGGAGTGGGTGTATTGGTCGAATCTGGCGCAGTAGAGACGGAAGAGCGTCTGTTGCATGACTATGTTTCTTTAGTGAAGCTCAGCGAGGTAGACTCGAAAGAGCGGCGGATTTCCGCGCATCCGGGCAACTACTTTTCCTCTTGATAGATTGGTATTTCTTTGTTTTCAAAAAGCGTGGAAATTGTCGAAAACGTAAGAGATATTAAGAAAATGACCCGATGCGTGTCGAAAACAACGAATCCTAAAAAATATATTTCTTTTTTAGGTATTTTATGGAATCAAAAAGAAGGAATTCGCTTTGCTGTGTGGAATTATACACCAAGTCTCTGATGGAAAAAGGTGGTGAACACACACATGCAAATTACGGATGTCAGACTCCGCCGCGTTAACTCTGAGGGGAGAATGAAAGCAATCGCATCCATTACAATCGATAACGAGTTTGTTGTTCATGACATTCGCGTCATCGATGGTAATAACGGGATGTTTGTTGCAATGCCCAGCAAGCGTACACCGGATGGCGAATTCCGCGATATCGCTCACCCGATCTCTTCGGGAACACGCGAGAAGATTCAATCCGCGGTTCTAGCCGAGTACGATCGCGCCGCTACTGAAGAAGAAGAAGAAGTTATTGAAGAGGGAGCTTAGGCTACCTCGGAAGACGGCTACCTTTTGGGTGGCGTAGGATCCGCCGTTTTTGATAAGATCATACCGAATATACTTCATGACTTAAGCAGCTTGATCTTGCAAGAAAAGCTAGCGCTAGTGAAGGATTTGACGACATCTTCGAAAGGCAGCGATAAATGCTTTTCTAACATGGGGTTTATAGAAAAGAGAACCATGACTTCATGGTTCTCTTTTCTTTTTGCCCGGAATGAGATATATTCAGTAGTGAGTTCAAGAGTAGGAGGTTGGCATTCTTGAAAAGAATGGCTGTAGTTCTTGCCGCAGGTCAAGGCAAGCGAATGAAATCTAAATTATATAAGGTGCTGCACCCCGTTTGCGGTAAGCCAATGGTAGGGCACGTGCTTGATACAGTAGAAGCGACCGGATGCCAGCGCACCGTTGTTGTTGTTGGGCATGGCGCAGAGAAGGTTAAGGCCTATGTAGGGCAAAGTGCGGAATACGTGCTGCAGGAAACTCAGCTCGGTACGGGTCACGCTGTCAAACAAGCTAAGGATTTGCTCGGTGGTGAAGAAGGAACGACGATTGTTGCTTATGGTGACACTCCGCTTATTACATCGGAGACGCTGATAGGATTGATGGCTCTGCATGAGGAGCGTCAGGCAGCAGCGACTGTATTAACTGCAGTAATGGATGATCCATCTGGATTAGGACGGATTATACGTAGTGAAGATGGCGGCTTAATGAAGATCGTCGAACAGAAAGATTGTAATGCCGAACAGGCAGCTATTCATGAAATCAACACAGGAATTTATTGCTTTGATAACATCAAGTTATTTTCAGCTTTAGAGAAGGTTACTAACAGCAATAATCAACAGGAGTATTATTTGACAGATGTTATCAGTATTCTGCGTGAGCAAGGTGATCTTGTTCTAGCATTCCAGACTGAGGATGCTAACGAGTCTATTGGTGTTAATGACCGTCTAGCTTTATCTGATGCGGAAGGTATTATGCGTCAACGTATTAACCGCAAACATATGCTGGGTGGCGTAACCATAATCGATCCTGCCTCGACATATATCGGAGCAGATGTAGTCATTGGGTCAGATACAACGATTTATCCAGGAACCATCTTGAAGGGTAAAACTGTAATCGGTGAGAACTGTGTGATCGGACCGGCAAGTGAAATCGAAGATTGTCAGATCATGGATGACGCAACGATTAAGCAGTCCGTATTGAATCAAGCACAAGTTGGCGCACGGACTACCGTTGGGCCTTTTGCCTATTTGCGTCCAGGTTCTATACTTGGAGAAGAAGTGAAGGTTGGCGATTTCGTTGAGATCAAGAATGCTACGATAGGTGACGGTTCTAAGGTGTCGCATCTTAGCTATATTGGCGACGCATCTGTGGGTAAGAATGTAAACGTCGGTTGCGGTGCGATTACTGTTAACTATGACGGGTATAATAAATTTACGACAACAATTGAAGACGATGCCTTTATTGGCAGTAACGTTAACCTTATCGCACCGGTTTCTGTGGGCAAGGGGGCTTTTGTTGTAGCTGGTTCGACAATTACACGTTCCGTTTCAGAGAACGATCTGGCTGTTGCCAGAGTACGGCAGGAGAATAAACCGGGATATGCAGAGAAGATCCGTTCCCGTGCAAAAGCGAAGAAAGACCACTCGAGTCCATCGTAAAGCGTTGCTAAGAAGCGCCGGACGGACTTATATTTCCGCGCCGGCGCCTTTGGAAAGCTAAATTCCGTCACGGAGGGTTTAAATTTTATGACTTATTGTGATTCCAAATTAAAGATTTTCACCTGTAACTCCAACCCAAAGCTTGCTAGTCAAATCGCTGATTACATCGGAATTCCGATGGGTGAATCGCATACTACAAGTTTTAGCGATGGAGAAATCCAGGTCAAGCTGTCAGAGAGCGTTCGGGGTTGTCATGTGTATATTGTTCAATCCACCTGCGGCCCAGTTAATGACAACCTAATGGAGCTTTTAGTTATGGTGGATGCACTCAAACGCGCCTCCGCAAAAAGCATCAATGTGGTTATCCCTTACTATGGTTACGCTCGTCAAGATCGGAAAGCTCGTTCCCGTGACCCTATTACGGCCAAGCTGGTAGCAAATTTGATTGAAAAAGCCGGCGCTCACCGTGTAATTACGATGGACCTCCATGCTATGCAGATTCAGGGATTCTTTGATATTCCAGTGGATCACTTGCTGGGTGTTCCCATCCTGGCTCAGTATTTCCGTTCCAAACAAATCGAGAACCCAGTTGTCGTATCGCCAGATCACGGCGGTGTAGTACGTGCAAGAAAGCTTGCTGACTTCCTGAACGCTCCGCTTGCAATTATAGACAAGCGTCGTCCAGAGCCGAATGTCAGCGAAGTCATGAACATTATCGGTAATATTGAAGGTAAAACAGCCATTCTGATCGATGATATTATCGATACTGCCGGAACTATTGTACTTGGTGCTAATGCTTTGATGGAAGGCGGCGTGAAAGAAGTATACGCTTGCTGTACACACCCGGTATTGTCTGGTCCTGCACATGAACGTCTGGAGAATTCTCCAATTAAAGAGATTATCGTGACAGATACGATTCCAATTCGCAGCGCGAACCCAACTTCTAAACTCAAAGTGTTGTCCGTGGCTCCACTTATGGGTGAGGCAATTATCCGCGTTCATGAAGAGTTGTCGATTAGTAAATTGTTTGAAATTGAATAAATATAATCAATGAATACAAGCATAAATGCTCTACCGTCCTTATAAGGTCGGTAAGCGTTTAAGCGAGAAATATAAGACATATAGTATAATGTGAAGCTTATACTTTCTTATATTTGTAAAAAAGGGTTACACCTCCGTTCTCGGAGATGTAACCCTTATCGGCGTGATGCAGGTAGAAGCGCTGGCTTCAATACCCGGCGCGGGAGACGAAGGTGAATATGCTGCGGTTATAGAGTGTCCCTTGCAGCTCCACGAATCCCTCGTCCACTGCTGTCAATACACCAATGTCAATGTGCACGTCGCCTCTGTATATTTCCACAGGCACAGCATATTGGATATGGTACTGAAAATCGCGCTGATGTGTTAAGATTCCACCTTGATGTTGCATAGGTTATCACCTGTCTTCGGAGTATAATTTCGCTCTGGTTGCTTAAGAGTATGCAGATAAGATCTATTGTACCAAAAACGGACTTCTCTTGCCGGAGAGCCCGCATGGAAAGGAAAGGTTCGATAATGAAATGGATTGTCGGATTGGGAAATCCGGGAACACAATACGCGAAAACCAGGCATAATGTTGGTTTTATGGCATTGGATGAGCTTGCGGCTCAGAATGGGATTTCTTTCAACCAAAGCAAATGTAAATCTGTGATCGGTGAAGGCGTTATCGGGGGAGTCAAAACCGTATTGATTAAACCGATGACCTTTATGAATTTGTCCGGTGAGGCTGTTCGAGCTTATATGGATTATTACAAAGTTAAACTAGAAGATATGATCGTCGTCTACGATGATCTGGATACCGAAATTGGGAAAATTCGCTTGCGTTATCAAGGTAGTGCTGGTGGACATAACGGAATTAAATCGATCATTCAGCATGTAGGTACACAAAGCTTTAATCGGGTACGAATGGGTATTTCTCGTCCTGAACCGGGTTTTGCAATAGTGGATTATGTTCTCTCTTCTTTTCCTAAAAAAGAAGGGGATCCTCTGAAGCAGATGATCCTTAATACTTGTGATGCACTGGAGTTTAGCTTAAAGAATTCATTCGAACAGACGATGGCAAAATTCAATGGTTGATCTGTAAACTCTGTTGTTATGAGGCTAAAGATGATGCTCCCCGGACATACTGAAGGTATATAGTACCTTCAGGAGGCATATAGATGGCAATAAACTATGTATGTAGGCACTGCAAGACATCTCTAGGCAGCATTAATAGAAGTGATGTTACAGAAATGCAGTTGGGCCTTCATTCCTTGACCCCTGCGGAGCGCAGAGATATAATAGCGTATAATTCAGAAGGTGAGATCACGATAAAGGTGACTTGCGACTATTGCAAGGAGGCTTTAGAGCATAATCCGGAGCTTAGCCTGCTGACGAGTCCGCTTCAGTAGGTGATAGCGCCTGTCTCTATCGTCATCCGCAAGCCTTGGCGTTACAGCTGAGGCTTCTTTTCGATTCCAATCATAATAGGTGACGGTCGCTTTGACTTCCGTTAGCCTGTTTAGTAAGAGAGGTGCGCCTGTTGTTACAAGGTATTATAGAAGCTTTTTCCAAGGATCCCGATTTCCAGTCTATCACCCAGGGTGTAGCTGCAGGTATGAAAGAGCAGCTCATATCGGGGCTTACAGGTTCAGCTAGACAGATCATGCTTGCAGCACTGCATGAAGAGACAGCTCGTCCCTTGCTTGTGGTGACTCATAATATGTTTTCGGCTCAGAAAATGGCCGATGATTTACAGGAAGCGCTTTCCCCGGAACGAGTTCTGCTCTATCCTGCTAATGAACTTGTGGCTGCGGAAGCTGCTGTCTCAAGTCCAGAGACATTAGCCCAGCGTATTGATGTACTGACCAAATGTGCTCAGGGCTTTCGAGGCATTGTTGTAGTTCCCTACTCGGGAGTGCGCAGACTGCTCCCTGCACCAGAGGTTATGGCAGAGGCGCAGGTTACGGTTTCTCAGGATGGAACGCTTGCTCTGGACGAATTCTTGATGTCCATGATCGAAATGGGTTATGAAAGAGTAGAGCGGGTTGAGAATCGCGGTGAACTGAGCGTTAGAGGTGGAATTATTGATTTTTATCCAATGACTTCTCCTTTGGCATATCGTGTTGAGTTGTTTGATGATGAGGTTGATTCCATCAGAACTTTTGATCCAGTGGATCAGCGTTCTATTGATAAAGTACGAAGTGTGAAGATTACACCGGCTAAAGAGATCATTGCGAGCAGGTTTCGCCAGGAATCCGCTTCTGCTGAAGCATCTGTTATGCTGGAGCGACAGCTTGAGAAAATGGCGGATCGGCAGGCTAAGTTGCGTCTAAAAGAAGAAATTGGACGCGAGCTAGAAATGCTGCGCGAAGGAACCTATTTTCCTGAAATCTATAAATATATCAGTCTTTTATACCCTGAACGCTCTCATTTATTTGATTACATGGCCCAGGATACGATCCTTATTCTCGATGAGCCGACAAGACTGCTTGAAACGGCAAAACAGCTCGAAAGAGATGAATCGGAGTGGAACCTCCATCTGATGCAAAACGGCAAAACATTGCCGGATCTGGATCTCTCTGTCGAGACAGATGTTGTGATGTACAAACGTCCGTTCCAAAGCCTGTTTATGTCGATCTTTTTGCGCCAGGTCCCACACATTCAACCACAGAATATTCTTGGGTTTATTAGTCGTGGGATGCAGGATTTCCATGGTCAGATGAATGTGCTTAAATCGGAAATGGAGCGTTGGCAGAAGTCTGGTGTAAAGGTAATGATGCTTGCGAGCAGTGAAGAACGGATTGAACGTGTACGCAGAGTCCTTTATGACTATGGTATTGATGAGCCAACGATCGTACAAGGAAACCTGGGTTCAGGCTTTGAGCTGCCTTCTATTCATCTAGCCGTTATCACTGAAGGAGAGATGTTCTCTCAGAAGCAGAGGAAGGCACGGAAGATCTCTAAAGGGATAGATAATGCTGAACGGATCAAGAGTTATACTGAGCTGAAAATTGGTGATTATGTTGTTCACCAGAACCATGGTATCGGTAAGTATATGGGGATCGGTACGCTGGAGGTCAGCGGTATTCATCGCGACTACATGCATATTTTATATGCGGGTGGCGATAAGCTCTCGGTTCCGATTGAGCAAATTGACTTGATTCAGAAATATGTCGGTTCAGAAGATAAAGAGCCGAAAGTATATAAATTAGGCGGTAATGAATGGACGCGGGTGACTAATAAGGTCCGCTCTTCCGTTCAGGATATTGCTGATGATCTAATCAAACTGTATGCCGAACGCCAAAGTGCAGCAGGGTATGGTTTTGAGAAGGATACTCAGGAACAGCGTGAATTTGAGGAAATGTTCCCTTATGAGGAGACTCGTGATCAGCTTCGAGCGATAGAAGAGATTAAGAAGGATATGGAACAGAACCGTCCAATGGACCGACTCCTCTGTGGAGACGTTGGTTATGGGAAGACAGAGGTAGCTATACGAGCAGCCTTTAAATCAGCAATTGAAGGTAAACAGGTGGCTGTGCTGGTACCGACAACGATTCTAGCCCAGCAGCATTATGAGACCTTCCGGGAACGTTTCGCTAATTATCCGCTTAATATTCAAGTCTTAAGTCGTTTCCGCAGCCGTAAGGAGCAGAATGAGACGATTAAAGGCGTTCGGGCAGGAACGGTCGACGTGGTCATTGGAACCCACCGTTTGTTGTCTCAGGACCTTGTATTCAAGGACCTCGGTTTATTGATTGTGGATGAGGAACAACGATTTGGCGTGACTCATAAAGAGAAGCTGAAAAAGCTAAAAACGAATGTAGATGTTCTCACCCTGACAGCAACACCAATTCCTCGTACACTGCATATGTCGATGCTGGGAGTGCGTGATCTGTCTGTCATTGAGACGCCACCGGAGAATCGTTTTCCCGTGCAGACTTATGTTGTCGAGCATAGTCAGACACTTACTCGGGAAGCTGTAGAGCGCGAATTAGCCCGTGGGGGGCAAGTCTACTATCTGTATAATCGTGTGCAGGGCATTCAAGAAATGGCCGCTCAAATTTCCATGCTTGTTCCTGAGGCTAGAGTAGGTATCGGACATGGCCAAATGTCGGAAGCGGAGCTGGAGAAGACGATCCTTGATTTTCTTGATGGAGAATACGATGTACTGGTCAGCACAAGCATTATTGAGACGGGGGTAGATATTCCTAACGTAAATACACTTATTGTGCATGATGCGGATAAGATGGGTTTGTCTCAGCTCTATCAATTACGTGGACGTGTAGGCCGGTCCAACCGGATTGCGTACGCCTATTTTACCTATCAGCGGGACAAGGTTCTGACTGAAGTGGCAGAGAAGCGGCTGCAGTCTATTAAGGAATTTACGGAACTCGGTTCGGGTTTCAAAATAGCGATGCGGGATTTATCTATTCGTGGTGCCGGTAACTTACTTGGTGCAGAACAGCATGGTTTTATTGCATCGGTAGGATTTGATTTATACTCACAAATGCTGGCGGAGGAGATCCGCAAGCGTAAGGTTACTGTGCTTGGAGAGGAAGATACCTCGCTCAAAGAGGGCAATACTGTCATTGATTTGTCGATTGACGCATATCTGCCATCCGAGTATATTTACGACAGTATTCAGAAAATTGAAATCTACAAAAAAGTTGCGGCAGTAACATCCTTTGATGATGCTTCTGAGCTTGAGGATGAGCTCTTGGATCGGTTCGGAGAACTGCCTGAAGCCGTTGTTAATCTATTAACTGTGGCTCGTCTGAAAGTGTATGGAAAAATGTATGGCATTGATTCCATGATCAGACGTGGTGATGAGGTTACCCTGAATTTCTATGAGGGGAGTCTTGGCGCTCTGGATACGGCGAAACTCGCCAAAGTTGGAAATAGCTTCGAAAGACGTGTACAATTCGATAGAGATGCTAAAGCCAGTATCCGAGTGAAGTCGAAAGACTTAAGTGATAAACAGCTGCTTGACTTGCTTGAACAGTTTCTTAAGGAAGCTAAACAGTCTTTTAAATCGAAGGGAGAACTACACAATGTCGTTAAATAAAAAAAAATCATGGAAAGTACTGCTCGTTTCATTGGTAGCAGCGGTTTCCTTTTCTATGCTAGCAGCATGCGGTAGTAGTGCTGATGATAGCAAGGCAGTTGCGACTTATAAAGGTGGAACAATTACAGAGAAGGAATTTGCTATGGATCAAAAAATCATGAAATTCCTCTCCCCACAGCAAGCGCAATATTTAGAGATTGAGGCGTTTAAGGAGTCTATTTTGAAGCAGGAAGTGGGCTTTGAATATTTGGCTTCCAAAGCAACGGATGAAGCGAAGAAGCAGGCGAAGAAAGAGGCAGATAGCCAAATTGCTGACTTGAAGAAAGCCCTGGGCGACAATTATAAGAAAACACTTAAAGACGCTGACGTTACAGAAGGCGATATCCATAGTTATATGGAGCGTGTGCTGACGGTTTATCAGGATATGCTGCTTAAAGTGACAGACGATCAGGTTGTCAAGGAATTTGAAGCTACAAAAGGTGACTTTACGGTAGCGACTTTGCGTCATGTGCTAATCGGTCTGACAGATGCTAACAACAAAGAGCGCACTAGTGAAGAAGCACTGAAAATCGCGAAGGAAGTTAAGGCAAAGCTGGACGGCGGAGCTGATTTTGCAGCCATCGCTAAAGAATACACTGACGATACAAGCTCTAAGGAAACGGGCGGAGAATATAAAGATAAAGCTGTAGGAACATATGTAGATGAGTTTAAGAAGGCTGCGCAAACCCTGCCTTTGAATACCATTAGTGATCCTGTAGAGACTTCTTATGGTTACCACATTATCAAGGTGGAGTCCCGCACCGACAAAACCTTTGACCAGTTAACGGATGAACAAAAAGAAGGCATTAAGAGCTCCATTGTGTCCAAGAACCTGGAAGCGTTCATGGAGAAAGATCTGGAAGGCATTATTGAGAGCATCAATCTGCCGAAGAGCTCTGCTGCTGCAGACGAATCCGGAACAAAAAATAGCGGAACAGAAGCCACTACAGCGCCAAGCGCATCCCCAAGTGCTACAAAAGCTGCTGAATAAACATCGGTAAAAATGGACAAGCTTACCTTAGAAAAGCCATCCTCACTTAATGTGAAGATGGCTTTTTATAAATATAAGGAGTATAAGTTTCACGCTATACTTTTTCCTTATATTTCTCGCTTAAGCGCATACCGTCCTTATTGAGGACGCCGAAGGCGCTTATGCTTGTTCGAAGAAACATCTTCAGAACGGCCTTTATCTTGATGCAGATATTAATACATGTCAGCTTATGTATAAGGATCTGGGAAGAGATGAATACTATGGTCAGATATTACGATAAATCACTGGGATTATCCTTTCCCATAATGGACAGTAGTAAGACCATACTTCTTAAGAAAGCGGGGCACATGTGAAATGAAAGCTACTGGAATTGTTCGGCGTATTGATGATCTCGGACGAGTGGTTATTCCCAAAGAAATTAGACGTACTCTACGGATTAGAGAAGGCGACCCACTGGAAATTTTCGTCGATCGGGACGGTGAAGTCATACTCAAGAAATATTCCCCGATTGGCGAGCTTGGTGACTTTGCAAAAGAGTACGCGGAGTCCTTGTTCGAAGGTACTGGACATATTACGATGATTGCTGATCGTGATACCTTTATTGCACTGGCTGGAGGCTCCAAGAAGGACTATTTGGAAAAACAAGTAGGAATTCTTTTGGAGAAGGTCATGGATAGTCGTAAGACTGTACTGGAAACCAACGAAGGCAGTTATGAAATCGCTAAAGATCATCCGGATTTGGTGTCCTCATATGTAGCCTCACCGATCATTTCCGGTGGAGATCCTATTGGTTGTGTAGTGATGGTAAGTAAGGATGATTCAGTGAAAATGTCGTCAATGGAAGTGAAAATGTCCGAAACCGCCGCCGCATTCCTTGGCAAGCAAATGGAGCAATAACCGTAATGTAGACCCCGCTTTCCTTTTGGTAAGATATACAAAGGGTAAACGGGGTTTTGTCGTTCTTACAAAACCGTTTCTACTTGTGGGTATACATACGTTATAATATAGAAATTCATCCCATTAAAGTTGTAGAAGCAGGTATTTTATGAAATCTAACACACAAACATCACGGCTCTTGCAAGGGGCATTTATTCTAAGTGCCGCGGCAATTATTTCAAAGCTTATAGGTACACTCCAAAAAATCCCGCTGCAAAATCTAGGCGGAGATGCAGTATTTGGTATATACAACACAGTTTATCCTTTATACACGATGTTGTTGACGGTAGCAATGCTAGGTCTGCCAGCGGCCATATCCAAATTTGTCGCTGAAGCCTCTGCAGGAAGGCGGGATGACGAGGGTCGAAGGATTCTGCGGTTAACTGCAATTATAACAGCCATAAGCGGTTTGGTTATCGGAGTAATCACCTATGCAGGTGCGCCCATTATAGCTGGGTGGGTCGGTAACTCGCATGTGATGCCCGCTTTGCGGACAAGTGCTTGGGGACTTGCGGTTGTTCCAATCATGTCAGCTCTTCGCGGTTATTTTCAGGGTCTTCATAATATGGTTCCGACGGCTGTGTCACAAATTGTAGAGCAGTCCGTACGTGTTACGGTAATGATTGTACTGCTCTTATACCTGACCTCACTGGGTGCAGGCGCTGAGAGCATTGCTGCTGGCGCATTGCTCGGATCAGCCGGGGGAGGGGCAGCAGGTCTTGTGGTTATGCTGTTGTTCCTGCGACGTCATCAGCGGAGGTTAAGACAGGGCACCTCTGTAGATGCTGCTGCTTCTGTCGAAAGCCAGGATTTAAAGCCGCCTAACGCGGAAATTAAGGGGCGAGCCAATCAACGGTTTATGGGCGTTAAAGCAGGTGCCTTGCTGGCTTATGGCATTCCTGTGATGCTTGGCGCGTTGGCAATGCCCCTTATCGGGCTTGTAGATGTTTTCACCGTACCTCGTTTGCTATCCTCTGTAGGAAGCGAAGTGGAGGCGATGATACAGTTTGGAGTGTACAATCGTGGTTTACCGCTAGTGCAAATTGTAACGATGATTGCCACTTCATTGTCCGTCGTGTTCATTCCAGCCTTGGCAGAGGCGAAGTACAAGGGAGATACGAAGCTGATTGAGAACCATTGCAGCTTATCGCTGCGTTGGTTCTGGCTTCTAGGGCTAGCAGCCTCGGCGGGCCTAGCGGTGCTTGCTGAGCCGATTAATATGGCTCTTTACGGCGATACGGCCGGCAGCAGCACTATGACTTGGCTGGCCTTAACCGCTGTTGGCGGTACGGTCAGCATCATCTCAGCTGCGCTTTTGCAGGGCCTCGGCTACGTGCGCGCCCCGGCCCTGCACCTTTTGGCCGCCGCGCTGCTCAAGGCGGCCCTGAACCTGCTGCTGGTTCCGCAGCAGGGCATTACCGGCGCAGCCATCGCTGGCGTGGCCGCGCATTCGTTCGCAGCAGCGCTTAACGTGCTGCTGCTGTACCGCCAGGGCCATCTGCGGGTTCGCCTCGCAGATGCCCTGGCACGGCCCGCGCTGCTTACAGCGGGCCTGGCTCTTGCCGCCGCAGCCGCCAGCTGGGGCGTGGGCGCTGTGGCTACGGCCGCTGGCATCGGCGGCGGGCGCACTGCCAGCTTGGCGCAGAGCCTGCTCGGAGTGCTCGCAGGCTGCGCTGTCTTTGCCGTAGGGGCTATAGTCCTGCGGCTCCTTAGCGAGAGCCAGCTGCGCCAGCTTCCGGGCTTCGGCCCGTCCCTGGCAGACAAGCTGAAGAAGCTGCGCTTATTCCCTTAATCAACTTCTACATCACAATATAAAAATGCGGTCTGCTGAGACAGCCGCTTAAGAGGAGGAACAGACATGAGTGCAACATTAACGGTCGTCGGTCTGGGTTCAGGTAACCCTGATCGATTGACGCTAGGAATTATAAAGAAGCTGAAGGCAGCATCCGTTGTCTATGTCCGCACAAAAGAGCATCCAGTCATGGCTGCCCTCTCCGAGCTTGAAATAACTTCACAGTCCTTTGATGGATTGTATGAATCATTATCCTCGTTTCCAGAGGTGTATGCAGCGATTACTTCAAAACTGATTGAAGAGGCTCAGGCAGCAGCAGACGGTATAGATATTGTTTACGCGGTTCCGGGTCATCCTATGGTTGCGGAATCAGCGGTTTCCCAGCTGCGCGAGCGGTGTCCTGAGGAAGGCATTGAACTGCAAATATTGGGTGGAGAGAGCTTTCTCGACGAGGCGTTTGTTCGACTGGGGTTTGACCCCATTGAAGGGTTTCAGTTACTAGATGCTTCAGGCATTCGCAGTGCTCAGCTTCAGCCTGAACTTCACACCCTGATTGGTCAGGTGTACGATAGCTTTACAGCCTCGGAAACAAAATTATCTCTGATGGAGCTGTACCCGCCTGAATATGAAGTTGTTGTGGGGCATGCACTCGGTGTCGAGAACGAAGAAAGTATTGTAAGAGTGCCACTGTACGAACTGGATCGACTCGACGGTTATGGTAACCTGTCATTAGTTTATGTACCTGCGAATCGTGATGAGAAGCTAAGAAATCGTACCTTTGCCCGTCTGCATGAAATTGTTGATATTCTTCGAAGCCCGGAAGGTTGTCCATGGGACCGGGAGCAGACACATGAATCCCTGCGCAAAAATTTAATCGAAGAAACCTATGAAGTCCTTGAAACGATAGATGAGGATGACCCCGATCATATGAAAGAGGAGCTGGGCGACCTTTTGCTGCAAATTATGCTTCACTCTCAAATGGAGGAGGAGCTAGGCACATTTAACGTGTATGATGTCATTGAAGGGCTGAATGATAAGCTTATCTTCCGTCACCCCCACGTATTTGGGGATACCCATGCGAATGATGCCGAAGAAGCGCTGAAGAACTGGGAAGGCATGAAGGCAGAAGAGAAGCGGCGTAAAGGTGTGAAGCCAGAGGAATTATCCGTTCTTAGTGGTGTTCCGCGTGACCTGCCTGCCCTTATGAAGGCATATAAGCTTCAGAAAAAAGCATCCAAGGTGGGCTTTGACTGGGACAATGCTACGGATTGCATAGCCAAGATTCGTGAGGAGATCGATGAGCTGCAGGAGGCGATTGACACAGATGCGGCGACAGATGAGCAAATTCTGGAACTTGGGGATTTGTTGTTTGCAGTTACGAATGTAGCTCGTTTTATCGGTGCAGATCCGGAAGAGGCATTAACCCGGACTAACCGCAAATTTGTGCGCCGGTTTCAATATATTGAGCAAAGCTTGCAGCGCAAGGGAACGAGCGTAAAGGA
Source organism: Paenibacillus sp. VTT E-133280 (assembly GCF_002264385.1). Lineage (NCBI taxonomy): Bacteria > Bacillati > Bacillota > Bacilli > Caryophanales > Paenibacillaceae > Paenibacillus > Paenibacillus sp. VTT E-133280. The sequence continues at coordinate 28,566 of NZ_NFUX01000044.1, read as the reverse complement.
TAGTAGTTTGGAAGAGATGGAAGAACTGTGGCAAGAGGCTAAGGCTGAGGAGCGTAAAGTCTAGTATTTCACAACCCCTTTGCGGTATATGGACTCCACAATGAGGCAATGCTGTGGATGTAGCTTTTATTTTCTGATTTAGAATGTGGCCAGTAGTTTAATAGTGCTATAGAATAGATTCTGCGACGATTTCTGAGAAATAACTGCTTCTTTTTTAAAAAAACGACGAATCGTGGCAGGATTTTAAGGTGACATCAAGAATAACATAAAGACGAAATGCGATTCGCCCCATATTATGGCGGTGATTCTCGTTTCATTTATTTTTTCGTATCCTAGGAGGAACTTTAAATTATGAACAAGACAGATTTGGTAAACAACATTTCCGAGAAAAACGGATTGGCAAAAAAAGATGTAGAAGCAGTATTGAACGGATTCTTGGGTGAGATTACAGAAGCTTTGGCAAAAGGTGATAAAGTCCAACTGATCGGTTTCGGAACTTTTGAAACTCGCAAACGTGCAGGACGTACTGGTCGCAACCCGCAAACGGGCACAACGATTGAAATTCCAGAATCGACTGTACCGGCTTTCAAAGCTGGTAACAAGCTTAAAGAAGCCGTTAACTAATGCGTCTTGACAAATTCCTGAAAGTGTCCCGTTTAATTAAGCGCCGTACAGTGGCCAAGGATGTGTCCGAACAAGGCCGGGTACTGATTAACGGGCGGGAATCTAAACCTAGTAGTGCAGTTAAGATCGGTGACGAGATTACTGTACAATTTGGACAAAAGCTTGTAACGGTCAAAGTAGAAAAGCTGGTCGAAACGACTCGCAAGGACGAGGCCGCTGGTATGTATACTCTAGTTCGGGAAGAGCCTGTTGCCAAAAGCAGCGGACTGGACTGGTAAGAGTAATAGAAGAAGGCATAACTTTACATTTTGTAGAGTTGTGCCTTCTTTTTTTCTCTCTTATTTTAGAGGGACGGGATGTTCTATAACTTCTACTTCTGCCATAGATTAGAGGTAAGAAGGAGGGGTACATGCTATGATCGAGCCAGGAAAGGTAAACAAACAGCATGATCTGCACATGCGCAGTCGGAAGCAGTTAGAGTTGACGGGCGTGCAAAATGTGGAGAGCTTCGACAGCGAGGAATTTTTGCTTCGTACAGAACTCGGCCATCTCACCATTCGCGGGAATCATTTACATATCAAAAATTTAAGTCTGGAGAACGGAATGTTGTCCTTAGAGGGCAATGTACATTCCCTGATTTATCTCGATCCCGGATCGCAGGGCAAAAACAAAGGTCTGCTCGGTAAGCTATTTAAATGAATCCTGCAGTCCAGTGGGTGACGCTGTTCTACATGATCATGGCCGGGTTGGCAATGGGACTGGCCTATGACAGCTACCGGGTGCTGTCGCTGAAGTTCAATTTTCCCAAATGGCTGAATGCCATACTAGATCTACTGTATTGGCTTTGGGCTGCCTTGCTCGTTTTTCGTATGCTTTATGCCGGAAATCAAGGACAATTGCGGTTTTATGTCTTTCTAGGTTTGTTTCTAGGAGTATGGATCTATTTTTTAATCTTCAGTGTTACGGTGCGGCGTTTTGTGTTAAGGTTAATTCAATCGGTTCAGTATATGTGCAGGCTGCTTTGGAGACTTGTGGAGATCCTGATAGGTACACCTCTTCGCTGGCTTTGGCGATTTGTTTTAGGACTGCTAAAGCTACTAGGTCGTATTCTGCGGTTCATCTTTAAGCTTCTGCTGCGTCTGACCAAACCAATTTGGGTATTACCTGTTAGGTGGATCTCTCCACAGTTATCTCGGCTGACACATAGCGCCTGGATTGTGAAGATCACTGGATGGATTACCAAATGGCGGAAACGCTGACCTTGAATTAGGGGGTACGTTACATGAACAGATTTACTGCGGAAGAGAAGAGTAATCATAGCAAAAATTCGGCCGCAGGCGCGAAGAGAAGAAGATTTATGTGGATTGTCTTTGTGGCAATATTTTTTGGTTGGGCGGGTTATACTTACTTCGATCAAAGCGCGGTCATTGCGGACAAGGGCAAGGAGCTTGCAAAGAAACAGGAGACTAGTGAGGATGTCATGGCATCTTTAACTCAATTAAAATATGAATTATCCAGACTTAATGATGACGAGTATATTGGCCAATTAGCACGTAAATGGTACAATATCTATCCTCAAGGGGAAACTCCTATTCGAACAGAGCAATCAGAGCAATAATAGCGGCTAAAAGAGGCTTTTACTCTGTTGCCTTGCTTTGCTCTTTACTGTATAATCAAATCACCGCAGACAGGATGACCTTAATATTCGTCTGTATATTTTTAAGGGAGGATCATTTTATTCTATGGCAATTGAAGTGGGCACCAAGTTAGAAGGCAAAGTGACAGGCATCACGCATTTCGGAGCATTTGTGGATCTGTCAGGAGGTGTCACAGGTCTCGTTCACATCTCGGAAATCGCCGATAATTATGTCAAGGATGTTAACGATCATCTGAAGATTAGTGATGTAGTAACAGTCAAGGTGATCAACGTCGATAAGGACGGCAAGATCGGACTTTCCATTAAGCAGGCTGTTGACAAGCCAGCATCGGAAGTACGTCCGCCTAGAGCTCCAAGACCAGAACGTCCTAGCGGCGGAGACCGTTTCGGCGGCGGTGGCGGCAGTGGTGGTGGAGGCGGCGGTGGATTCAATCGTGAACGGGGTGGGCGTCCATTTAAGCCTGCAGCCGGTAAACCTTCATTCGAGGATAAAATGTCGCGATTCCTGAAAGACAGCGAAGAACGGATATCTTCGATTAAGAAGAACACAGAAGGAAAGCGCGGAGGCCGTGGAGCTAAACGCGTATAATCCAATACCTGTACATCATAAATAACCGCAGGGGCATTTCGCCCTTGCGGTTTTTTTGTCATGTCATATAAAATTGCCGACAGCATCCATGTCATTCTCACATAACTCTAGGGCAATCGCTGACGAATGACCGCCGCGTTAGCGCGTGAAATTACGTTGCAAACAATCTTGAAACCAATCAACCTACCGTCCCGCAAGGGATAGAACCACTTTTTTACAGATCATGAATGAAGGCTTTTTTGTCGGAAATTTCTTATGTGTGTCCCTCCATTTTTGACAAACTTTCTCAAATCTCCGGTTATATAATGAGTAGCATAAATTCTTAAACGGGTGGTGTAGGGGAATGAGTAAAAGCAATGTGGTAAATTTGCCAGAGTGGACAAGAGTGGGAAGTGAAGATAAGAAACAAAGACAAGCCTTACGTACGCGCATTACAGCTTGGGTTCAGAAACAGCGGTATATGCAGCTTATAGCCGCGAAGAAATGGATGGTTTTGCTCAGTTTCATGGGATTTTTGCTGGGTAGAGCCATGATCTTGGACGAGCTATCCCCTTTTGCTGTCGCATATTTCGCCGTCATTGTGTTTATGCGTCGTGACTCCATTTTACCTGTGGCTGCAGCGATTATAGCTGGAAGTCTCTTCACTCCATTCCCCGGAGCTTTAGTTACTACTGCTGAACTGATTATTTTCTATCTAGTCTACAAAGGGCTGGAAAGTTATGAACGAATAGATTTGTCCTATGCACCATTGATGGTGTTCGTGTCTTCGTTTATGGTTGGTCTGTTCCAGATCGTTATTGGACCGTCTCTTTCCTGGTATCCGCTTATGATGATAACACTAGATGCTTTATTAGGCTTTGTACTTACACTGGTCTTCATTCAAGCGCTTCCTCTACTAACCTATAAGCAAAAGAGTAGAGCGCTCAGGAACGAAGAGGTTCTATGCCTTATTATCTTGCTTGCCTCTGTAATGACTGGTCTTGTGGGTTGGACCCTTAATGGTTTGTCTTTAGAACATATATTGTCACGATATTTGATTCTACTGTTCGCTATGGCAGGGGGGGCTCCACTTGGTGCGGCTGTCGGGGTTGTGACTGGGTTGATTCTCAGTTTGGCGGATATCAGTGCTATTTATCAGATGAGCCTGCTTGCTTTTTCTGGAATGCTAGCGGGAATGATGCAGGGGGGTAGAAAAGGTGCAGTATCCATCGGGATGTTGCTAGGATCCACGATCCTTTCCGTCTATTTTACGGGTCCGGGTGATATGATGGCCTCGACATGGGAAACCTGCGTAGCTGTAGTGCTATTTCTTATAACGCCTAAGGCGATGATATCTGCCATTGCTAAATATGTTCCGGGCACGTCAGATCATAGCCGAACTCAACACGAATATGCGCGAAGGGTCAGAGATTTAACAGCAGAACGGGTGACGCAATTCTCACAGGTATTCCAGCAGCTGTCGAGCAGCTTTGGGCAGATTCCACGTGCCGGAGAAGTAGGGAAGTCAGACCGTGAGATGGAGGATTTCATGAGTACGGTGACAGAGGGCGCCTGTGCAGGATGCATTCGGCGTTCCCACTGCTGGGATGCAAAATTCTATCAGACGTATAGATACATGACAGATATGATGACTACTGTTGAGGAATGCCCTGATATTACGGCAGCTCAGCTGCCTCCGGAATGGAGCCGGATTTGCGGTAAAACTGGCGAAGTGCTTGAAGTCATGAAAGGACAATATGATCTTTACCAACATGATATGCGATGGAAAAGACAAATATACGATAGTCGTCAATTTGTTGCCGAGCAGTTATCGGGCGTGTCACAGGTTATGGAGGACCTAGCGCGTGAAATAAAACGTGAGGGACAGGCTATGTATCGTCAGGAAGCTCAAATCCGTGAGACATTGGAGAAGTTAGGGTTGTCTATTCATAGCATCGAAATCCTAAGTTTAGATCCTGGGCGTGTAGAAATAGAGGTGGTACATGCCTATACTCGTGGTTTTGATGAATGCCGTAAAATGATCGCTCCGCTCCTTTCTGACATACTAGATGAGAATATTGCTGTCATGAGCGAGACGGCAGTCCATCCCCGGGAAGGATTGTCGATGGTTACCTTCGGTTCAGCCAAAGCCTTTGAGATAAACACAGGAGTGGCCGTTGTTTCTAAAGGCGGAGATATGCTATCTGGCGATAGCTTCAGTACCGTAGAGCTTGGAAACGGCACCTTTGCAGTATCCATTAGTGATGGAATGGGAAATGGTGAGCGGGCGAGAATGGAGAGTAGTGCCGCCCTCGGCATGTTAGAAAAGCTACTGCAATCCGGTATGGATGAGAAGCTGGCTGTAAAGTCGGTAAACTCTATTCTCTTATTACGTTCTCCTGACGAGTTCTATGCTACCGTTGACATGGCTTTAATCGATCAGTATTCCGCGCAGACAACTTTTATGAAGATTGCTTCCGCACCGAGCTTTATCCGCAGGGGTAGTGAGGTTATTCCAATAACCTCTAGCAATCTGCCTATAGGAATCATTAAAGATATCGATGTGGATCTGATCAGCATGCAGCTTCGGGCGGGTGATATTTTAATTATGATGACGGATGGTATTTATGATGCGCCTGGATATGCCGTTAATAAGGAGATATGGATGAAACGGTTGATCCAAGAGCTTGAGGGGGATGATCCTCAAGATTTGGCGGATAATCTGTTAGATAAGGTAATCCGTTATCAGGGCAATGAGATCCATGATGACATGACCATTGTCGTAAGTCGTGTAGATCATTTCCACCCAGAGTGGTCCAGCCTGCATATGCCTGGTGTCGGGCGAATGGAGCGTCCGCGTACGGTGAGCTAGTTATTTTAGGTTTAGGTTTAGTAGGTTTTAATGTTGGGTACGCGCGAAGCGCCGTATTGCTTGTATGTTTAAGCACGCACGAAGTGTCGTGTTGCCTATATATTTGCAGTGAGCGCAATGCGCCGTGCTGCTATAGGAGGTTTAAGTACGCGCGAAGCGTCGTGCGTGCTTGGAAGTCGAGGCGAGTCTGTGATGTGTAACTCGCCGGCCTCTACTATTTACGTTTCAAAGGTTCGCTGACTTTGGAGCGTAATTTTTTAGATCTAAACTGTTTACTAGTGAAGGTACGGAACGGAGAGAAAGTTTGGAGCTGTAGAAGCGGAGCGTTCGCCTTTATTATTTGATTTCAACCGCAGAGGGCGGTTTTAATAGAGAAATCAAATAATAACAGCGATCGAAAGCCCAAACATTTCTCGCAGTTCCCCTATTCACTAACTCTCTATTTTGATCTAAATTTCCCCACTTAATAGCGACCGTTTGAAATCTCTCATTTCTGGATATGCTAGAAACAGAGGTTCAAACAAAGGGGGAGTTGAGGGTTATGAAGCAAATTATGCTCATTACTGACGGTTGTTCGAATGTAGGAGAAAGTCCGGTGTTGGCAGCGGCGCATGCCCTGCAGGAGGGAATCACCGTAAATGTGGTTGGTGTAGTTGATTATGGTACGATCGGCGAACTCGGAAGCCGGGAGATTGCCGACATTGCCAAGGCCGGGGGAGGCCTTAGCCGGATAGTCGGAACGCCACAACTGGCGCAGACGATTCAAATGATGACACGCAAGACCGTGGTTCAGACGATCCAGCAGGCGGTTAATAAAGAGGTAAAAAAGATACTAGGCGATGGCTCACTGGATCAGTTACCTCCTGTTCAACGTTCACAGGTTGTTACAGTTGTAGATGAACTGACAGAAACAACACCGCTGCGCATTGCACTTCTTATCGATGCCAGTGCTAGTATGAAACCTAAATTGGGTGCCGTGGAAGATGCTATCCGCGATTTGGCGCTAAGTTTGGAAGCACGGGAAGGTAAAAGTGAGATCGCTGTGTTCCATTATCCTGGAAATAACAGCAGTGAAGATGCCAAGCTTGATCTAGATTGGACCCATGACATGTCAGGTATTCGTACGTTATTCTCTAAATTACACATGAGAGGCGCGACACCGACGGGTCCAGCTATTTTCAAGGTGCTTGAACATTATCGTTATGATACACTGGATGAACATCGTGGACGCCGACTAAGTGATGACCACGACGAAAGAGAAGGGATGATTGGTGGGTATGTCGTCTAATCCGTCCTATCCTACTGGTACCTTAATTAACGGCAAATGGCGGGGTAACCGTTATGTCGTTGAACGGATGCTGGGAAGGGGCGCGAACGGAACCGTATATCTTGTGCAAAGAGAAGGCAGACGGGAAAGGTACGCGCTAAAAATCGGATACGATACACTTGAACTTCAATCGGAGATCAATGTATTAACCTCGCTGCAATCACGGCGAAAGCGGAATGAACATCGTGCTCGTCGTGAGAATCCATTGTCTTCTTATTTTTTGGAAGCGGATGATTTTGCGAATGGGGATAATGTCCCCTTCTATGTAATGAGGTATGTTGAAGGCAAACCTCTGCATCATTTTTTATCGAAAAACGGTCCCGACTGGTTAGGCCTGGTAGGGCTTGGTCTGCTTGATAAGCTGCGCACGCTGCATGAATGCGGTTTTGTGTTCGGGGATTTGAAGCCGGAGAACGTCATGGTATCAAAGTACGGCGAAGTGGAGCTGATCGACTTTGGGGGCACAAGTCCTATGGGTCGCAGTGTGAAGCAGTTTACCGAATGGCATGACCGTGGCTTTTGGAATGCAGGCAGCCGCACGAGTGATGAGGGTTATGATCTATTCGCTTTTGCTGTACTGTGCCTCCGTCTTTTGAATGAAGAGGGGCTCAAGAAAGCTGCGCTACAGCTGCCGCAGACAAGAAGTGTAGATGAGCTGTTTAAGCTGGCTAGAAATCTACCCGACAAGAAACTATCCTCTTGGATTTGTTTGGCGTTAAAAGGAGGTTTCACCGGTTCCGCTGATGCTACAGAGCTCTGGCGAAACCATATTTACAATTCGCGTAGAAAGCGTCCTGATAGTATGGACACACCTCGCTGGCTCAAAAATGCTTTTGGGTTATCCCTGTTTGTGCTTGCCTTTACAATTTATTGGGTATTTCGGTTTTGAACTTATACATATAGTTAGAGAAAAGGGGGGCCGCATATGGAGCAAATGAATGGACTGGTGGAGTCAGTATTGGAGTCAGCAGCCGAGCACGAGCTGTGGGCGCCCCATGACACCATTGTAGTCGCAGTTTCCGGCGGCCCGGATTCTGTGGCTCTTTTGCATGTTTTGCATGAAATAGCTTTAAACGTTATGCCACTTACCTTAATATGCGCTCATGTGAATCATGGATTTAGAGCGGAGTCTAAGGAAGAGGCAGAGCTAGTACGTGGTATGGCTGAACAATTGGGACTGCCCTTTGAGTTGGCAGAATTCGATATTCCCTCTTTGGCTAAAGAGAGTGGACTCGGCCCTGAGGGGACAGCACGCGAGAAGCGATACGAATTTCTGATTGATACCGCACACCGTTATGGGGCGCGCTCCGTTGCTCTGGCTCATCATGCGGATGATCAGGCAGAAACGGTGATTATGCGTCTATTGCGAGGAAGCGGTTTATCGGGGCTATCCGGTATCAAGTGGAAAAGAACAGAAAAAAAGGTGGAACTCATTCGTCCATTCCTACGTATTAACAAAACGGCTCTTCTTGGGTTATGTCAGAATGAAGGTTTCACCTATGCCGAGGATGCGACTAATCTGCTGACGAAATACAAGCGGAATGCTGTTCGATTGGAAGTTCTTCCTTTTCTGGAAAGGTATAACGGCAGAGTGAGGCAGTCACTTGTGCAGCTTGCGGAAATTGCAGGAGCTGAGGATGAATATATGGAGGCATCTGCGGTAAAATGCTTTGAGGAGCTGGTTTCGGAAGGGGAAGGGAAATATACCTTTAACAGAGCTTCATTTGCGGCCATACCCTCCGCTTTACAACGGCGTTTGATTAAACTAATATTAAATTATCTGTCGGCGGATCTATCTGCCCTTGATTTCTCCAAGATTGAATCTGTACGTCGGGGAACGCTGCAGAGCTATCCCACCACCTGGAGTTTGGATTTAGGTGGAGGCCTGACTTGTGTGCGGCAATATGATATCATCTTGTTCTCGTCCAAGCCCGCGCAGCAACAGGCAAGCTATACATATCGTCTGTTTTTACCGGATTCCGAGCTTAAGCTGGAGGAAATAGGTAAGGTGATGTCGATGGCGGTGCTGGAGAGAGAAAACTTTTTTGTACAGGGGGAGGATTATGGGAAGATGTCGGCTTGGTTTGACCGTGATGAACTGGTCTTTCCACTAACGATACGTTCCCGATTGCCTGGAGATACCATAAGAGTCATGGGATTAAACGGAAGCAAAAAGGTAAAAGATATTTATATTGATGATAAAATACCTGCTGCTGAACGCTCAATGATCCCCCTCGTTTGTGATGGTTTGGGCAATATCGTCTGGATTCCGGGCGTAAGACGCTCGATGCATGCCGCAGTAGGGCGGCAAACGACCTCGGTTCTTCTATTGTCTCTAGCAGAGCTGGATGACCGTGAAGAAACGTAATGGTCGATGTAAGTCTTTCATAGTATAACTTAGGAGGTTTCGCAAGTTGCAAAATGATATTCAAGAAGTCTTGATCACCGAAGAGGAACTTCAGCAGAAAATTAAGGAGCTCGGCCAAAAACTGAGCGAAGAATACGCAGGACGTACCCCTTTAGTCATTTGTGTACTAAAAGGCGCGTTTATATTTATGGCAGATCTGGTTAAAGCCATTACAGTACCTGTTGAGATGGATTTCATGGCAGTATCTAGCTATGGAGCATCCACCAAGTCCTCTGGTGTTGTCAAAATTATTAAGGATTTAGATGTATCGGTAGAAGGCCGCGATATCTTGATCGTTGAAGATATTATTGACAGTGGCCTTACGCTCAGCTATTTGATTGAGCTACTCCGCAACCGCAATGCTGCTTCTATCAATGTGGTTACCTTGTTTGATAAGCCCTCAGGTCGTACGGTTAATCTGGAAGCCAGCTATACAGGCTTCGTGTTGCCAGACGAATTTGTAGTAGGCTACGGATTGGATTATGCCGAGCGGTATCGGAACCTCCCATATGTTGGAGTACTGAAGCCTGAGATTTATTCCAATTGAACTATTGATTGCCTTGATCATACGGATCGGGCACCCTTGGCTTCCTTTATTTGAGGTGTCCCAAGAGGCTATGGTACAATAACTTGAGTGTTGCGAGAGGAGGTAGGGGATGAATCGGTTCATCCGGAATTCTGGTTTTTATTTGATTTTATTTTTAGTCGTGGTGGGTATTGTCCAGTTTGTGAGCAATGGAAATGAAGCCGCCGATTTCCCTAGATACGACGAGTTACGGCAGGAGATCAAGAGCAACAATGTGAAGGATTTGACGGTTCAGTTTGAGGGTAATGCCTTTTTAGTTACAGGCGAATATAGAGAGTTGCCTGCCGATACTAAATCGAAGAGCTTCTCCACATATATTCCTCCTACAGATGCTGCTATTGATGAACTGATTCAAGCCAGTGATGTTAATGGGATTGAATTAACTCAGAAGAAAATGGAAGGTACCAGCATTTGGCTGACATTCCTTTCTTCTATTATCCCGCTAGTCATTATGTTCATCTTGTTCTTCTTCCTGTTTAACCAGGCGCAAGGTGGCGGCGGTAAAGTCATGAATTTCGGCAAGAGCAAGGCTCGGTTATATAATGAAGAGAAGAAGAAAATTAGCTTTGAGGATGTTGCAGGGGCGGACGAAGAGAAGCAAGAGCTTGTCGAAGTTGTTGAGTTCCTGAAAGATCCACGCAAATTTGCAGCTGTCGGTGCACGTATTCCTAAGGGTGTATTGCTTGTGGGTCCTCCGGGAACAGGTAAAACATTGCTTGCACGTGCAGTAGCAGGTGAAGCTGGCGTTCCTTTCTTCAGTATTTCCGGTTCTGACTTCGTGGAAATGTTCGTGGGTGTCGGTGCTTCTCGGGTACGTGATTTGTTCGAGAATGCCAAGAAGAATGCTCCATGTATTATCTTCATTGATGAAATTGATGCTGTGGGTCGTCAACGTGGCGCCGGACTTGGTGGCGGACATGACGAACGCGAACAGACACTTAACCAATTGCTGGTTGAGATGGATGGATTCGGTGGTAACGAAGGCATTATTATTGTTGCGGCAACTAACCGCGCTGATATACTTGATCCTGCATTGCTACGTCCAGGACGTTTTGACCGTCAAATTACGGTTGACCGCCCTGACGTAAAAGGCCGTGAAGCTGTACTTAAGGTTCACGCTCGTAACAAGCCTCTTACGAAAGATGTAAGACTGGATGTTGTTGCAAAACGTACAACTGGATTCACTGGTGCGGATCTGGAGAACCTGCTAAATGAGGCGGCGTTGCTAGCTGCGCGTCGTAACCGTAAGGATATTTCCATGATTGAAGTCGATGAAGCCATCGACCGTGTTATCGTAGGTACTGAGAAACGCAGTCGTGTTATCAGTGACCGCGAGAAACGTATTGTGGCTTATCATGAAGCAGGTCATACTATAGCTGGTTACTTCCTAGAGCATGCCGATATGGTGCATAAAGTTACTATTATCCCACGCGGACGTGCAGGCGGATATGTTATCATGCTTCCGAAGGAAGATCGGATGATCGTTACGAAGCAGGAGCTTTTGGATAAGGTTACTGGATTACTTGGTGGACGTGTTGCCGAAGAATTGTTTATTGGCGAGATCGGTACGGGTGCATACAGTGACTTCCAACAGGCTACGCGCATCGTGCGTGCTATGATTATGGAGTACGGTATGAGCGATAAGCTTGGACCTATGCAGTTCGGATCTTCTCAAGGTCAAGTATTCTTGGGTCGTGATATTGGGCATGAGCAGAATTATAGTGATTCCATTGCTTATGAGATTGATCAAGAAATGCAGAACTTTATTACTTCGAGCTACGAGCGTTGTAAAGAGCTGTTGCTCAAACACTCTAAAGAAATGCACTTGATTGCCAATACCTTACTTGAGAAGGAAACACTTGAGCTTGATCAGATCAAAGAACTGATTGAACAAGGCTTCCTTTCCGAAGATGGTAAAGCTAAGGATGGTGAAGGTGTTGCACTTGAAGTTGGTGAACCAGTCATTGATAATATCGGTGATGTGAAAGTTCGCATTCAAGGCAAACCTGAGGATGCACAGTCCACAATCCCTGATCTATCGAAGGATATCCCGAATAACCCTGATTCTGAGGGTAATGATGATTCCGACGATAACAACAAAGGTGGCGGCACTAGCCTTTCCTAAATGGTCTCACGATTCATATGATGTAAATTTATCCGGAGAACGTAACTGTTCTCCGGATTTTTTATTTTAATTTTTAAGGGATTTTGAGCCTTAAAGCCTGTCCAGTTACATTGACAGAGACTGGAACGTTGTGTACATTAGTGATTAATATTACTTACTATTCATATCAGTATGTTCATTTTTTCACCATGATGGCTCATGCCATTTGATAACATCGCGCCGGCTTAAAGCCGCGAAGATTTAAGGGGGAGAACAATCGGTGGAAGCTCTGGCACTTGAGCGCAAGCAGGAACAGAATCGAGAACTTCGGATACGTCTTGAACAGCTTAAAAAGGAAAGAAACGCAATTATTTTAGCTCATTATTATCAACGTGATGAAATTCAGGAGGTTGCCGATTTCCGGGGCGACTCTTTCTTACTCGCTCAGAAGGCTGCGGAGACAGATGCAGAGGTTATTGTATTCTGCGGTGTTCATTTCATGGGGGAGAGTGCTAAAATTCTGGCCCCAAATAAAACCGTCCTTATTCCTGATGAACGTGCAGGTTGTCCAATGGCTGATATGGTCAATGTAGACGGTTTGCGTAAGCTGAAAGCACAGCATCCAAATGCTAAAGTGGTTACTTATATCAACTCGTCTGCAGAGATTAAAGCGGAGACTGATATCTGTTGTACCTCTGCAAATGCCGTGAAAGTAATCGAATCCCTCGATGCTGAAGAAATTATCTGGGTACCCGATAAGAATCTTGGCCAATATGTACAAGATCAGACCGGTAAAAAACTGATTATCTGGGAAGGCTACTGCAACACTCACGACATGTTGACCGTTAAAGATGTAGTAGAAATGAGAGCGAAATACCCAGAAGCAGAATTTGTAGTTCATCCAGAATGTCGTCCGGAAGTAGTAGCCATGGGTGATTATGTGGGTAGTACTACATCCATTCTCGAATATTGCCGGAAATCAGACCGCAAGCAGTTTATTGTTGGGACTGAAGACGGTACAGGATATCAGCTTCGTAAAGATAGTCCGGATAAAGAATTCCATTTTGCTACAAAATTTCTTGTTTGTCCTAATATGAAAGTTAACAATCTAAAAAAACTGGTGAAATGCCTGGAGACGATGAAGCCACAAATCTATGTACCGCCTGCTGTCGCCGACAAAGCCAGAACTTCCCTAGAGCGCATGCTACAAGTCCGGTAGTATGCGCTACTCTTTCGTTGAAACAGGTGAAACGCGGTCATGATTCCACAATATTTGGTTGATTTTGATCTTCGGGATATTCCTAAAGTAAAAACAGATTGTATTGTTATCGGTTCAGGGATTGCCGGATTGTTCACGGCTATTAAAGCTAGTGAAGATCGGCGTGTCATTATGATCACAAAGAAATCAGTAATGGAGAGTAATACTCGCTATGCACAGGGGGGGATCGCAGCTGTAATAGCTGAGGACGATTCCCCTGCTTATCACCGGCAGGATACATTAATGGCTGGAGCAGGTCTTTGCTCATCCACAGCTGTCGATGCACTTGTTAATGAAGGACCAGATAGAGTTCATGAGCTAATTCGTTTAGGTACTCTTTTTGATAAGGAAGATGGGGTACTGGCTTTGACGCAGGAAGGAGCGCATAGCCACCGTCGTATTTTGCATGCTAATGGAGATGCTACAGGTTACGAGATTGTTCGTGCTTTGGCTGAACAGGTAGCTGAACATGAGAACATTGAGGTGTGGGATGATCACTATGTCATTGATCTCATCACTGAAGGTGGAGAATGTGTAGGCGCATTGTTGCAGCGTCCCGGCGGCGGACGGTTATTCCTGCAAGGGGATGCGACTATTTTGTGCTCTGGTGGTGCAGGACAATTATTTAGATACACTACTAACCCTGAAGTAGCTACAGGCGACGGGGTAGCCATTGCTTACCGTGCCGGCGCTCATATACGAGATATGGAATTTATTCAATTTCATCCTACAGCATTAAGTTATCCTGGAGCTCCTAGATTCTTAATCTCCGAAGCAGTTCGAGGGGAAGGAGCAGTATTGCGCAATATTAATGGAGAGCGGTTCATGGAGCGTTATCATGAGCTGCTTGAGCTAGCTCCACGAGATATTGTAGCTCGGGCTATTGTAAGTGAAATGGAGCTTACAAAATCAACGTTTGTCTATTTGGATATTACGCATGAATCCCCGGAAATGGTGAAGCATCGTTTCCCTACAATACATGAGACATGTATGGGCTATGGACTGGATATTACAAGTGATTGGATTCCAGTAGCTCCAGCTGCGCATTATATGATGGGGGGCATTAAGACCGATCTGAATGGGGAAAGTACGATACCTCGCTTGTTTGCTTGCGGGGAGGTTTCTTCCACAGGCGTACATGGTGCTAATCGGTTAGCAAGCAATTCATTATCGGAAGCAGTTGTTTTTGGGCATCGTATTATTGAGCGGATTCGCAAATTATCCCCGCTTGGACGTGATGTTTTATCAGTTAGTAGTAACGAAGGGCGTGTTGATTTGCCAACGCAAGCTATTGTGGAACGCCGTTTGAAGCTACAAAAGGTAATGGTTCGATATGCTGGATTACGACGTAATGAAGAGACCTTGTCTAAGGGAATAGAAGAATTGAAACGGCAGCTACCCATCTTTGGATCGGTATTGACTAAACGCGAGGAATACGAGTTCGCTAATATGCTGACCTGCTGTTTGCTCGTGACAGAGTCTGCTCTAGCACGGGAAGAGAGTCGCGGGGCACATTACCGTGAGGATTACCCGCAGCGAAGTGATGATCAGTGGCGCAAGCACCTGCTTCAAATTCGCGATCTGGGAATAGTGGAGGAATTAAGCGATGATGTTTAATGGTTACAATGAAGAACTAGTACAATCCATCAAGGCTTGGCTGCGGGAAGATGTTGGCTCCGGGGATGTAACAACACAGATGACGATACCTGTTGGCCATGAGTCTAAAGGGATTATTCATGCTAAAGAAGATGGCGTCATTTGTGGTATCCCGATTGCAGAGCTGGTTTTTGAAATTGTTGATCCTACGCTTAGCTTTACAGCCCTTGTAGAAGAAGGTCAAGCAGTGACAAAAGGGACTGTAATTATCGAGGTGGAGGGTAGCACACACGCAATTCTTACAGGTGAACGGCTTGCACTGAACTTGATGCAGCGCCTTTCGGGTGTTGCATCACGTACCGCATCTTTCGTACAGGTGCTCGCTGGATTACCGACTCGTCTAGTCGATACACGTAAGACTACACCAGGACATCGTATGCTGGAAAAATATGCAGTTCGTGTTGGTGGAGGCTTTAACCATCGCTTTGGTCTATATGATGCGGTTATGATCAAGGATAATCATATCAAAGGTGCAGGTGGGATTAGGCAGGCGGTAGGCCGTGCTCGGAAGAACATTCCACATACGATGAGTATTGAAGTGGAGACTGAGAATTTAGAGCAAGTAGAAGAGGCACTGGCAGCAGGTGCTGATATTATTATGCTTGATAATATGTCTAACGAGATCATGAAGCAAGCGGTGGCCAGGATTAAAGCTAAAGCTCCACATGTCAAGACAGAGGCCTCCGGCAATGTATCGTTAGAAACGGTTCGCGGGATCGCAGAAACAGGTGTGGATGTGATTTCTGTAGGACGCCTTACGTACTCCTTCTCCAGTCTGGATATTAGTCTAGACCTTAATGCCAAGAAGGAAGGGTCCTCATCATGATGCTTGCTGTAGATATCGGTAATACCAATATTGTTCTCGGTGTATACAGAAAGCGCGAATTGTTGCATCATTTTCGGCTAAGTACTGCGCGCCAATCCACCGTGGATGAATATGGAGTGCTGATACACAATCTTTTTCAGATGTCAGGGATCTCTGTCAAAGATGTGGAAGGCGTAATTATATCCTCGGTAGTTCCACCTCTGGTTAAGACTATCGTAGATATGTGTATAAAATATATAGGTAAAGAACCGTTACTCGTGGGGCCAGGGATAAAAACGGGACTTAATCTTCGTTATGAGAATCCGCGTGAGATTGGCGCAGACCGGATTGTTAATGCAGTTGCTGCGATTGAGCAATATAAATGTCCGCTTGTTGTTGTTGATTTTGGTACGGCTACGACCTTCGACTGTATCGATGCAGGAGCTAATTATCTCGGAGGAGCGATTGTTCCGGGTCTTGTTATTTCTACAGAGGCCTTATATCAGCGAGCATCGAAGCTGCCGCGAATTGAGTTAGAGAAGCCTAAAAAGGTTATCGGACGTAATACAGTTCACGCTATGCAGGCTGGTATTATTTTTGGGTATGCAGGCCAAGTGGAGGGGATTGTAAAGCGTATCAAAATCGAGATGAATGCTCCGGAACTGAAGGTTATTTCTACTGGAGGGCTTGCTTCGCTAATTGCGGGGGAGACGGATTGTATCGACGAAGTAAACCCTATGTTAACACTAGAAGGATTACGAATTATTTATGACCGTAACCAATAAAGATAAAGAAGCCTAAAGGGCGATGAGATAGGAGGGCTATGCACCCAATGGAAAAAAAGAAGGATCGACTTATCCGTGGAACGGCTATGAATGGTAAAGTGAGAGCGTTTGCTGTCCGCACAACAGAATTGGTCGAGGAATTGCGGCGCAGACATGATACGTATCCAACGGCTACAGCCGCACTTGGACGTACAGTTACCGCTGCAGCCATGATGGGCGCTATGCTCAAAGGAAGAGAGAAGCTATGCATTATGGTTAAAGGGGATGGACCGATCGGGCAAATCGTTGCGGAGTCCAATGCGTTGGGAGAAGTGTGCGGTTATGTACATCATCCTCACATTCACTTACCTAGCAATAGTATGGGGAAATTGGATGTTGCTGGAGCCGTAGGCACTGAAGGGTTCATTGATATTATAAAGGATTTAGGCTTGAAAGAACCTTATCGAGGTAGTATTCCTATCATCTCCGGAGAACTTGCGGAAGATTTTACTTATTATTTCGCTGTTTCTGAACAAACCCCAGCTGCAGTTGGCTTAGGTGTATTAGTGGATACCGATGAGTCAGTGATTGTAGCCGGAGGGTTTATCGTGCAGCTTCTTCCAGGACTGACGGATGCGGAGATTACGGAGATCGAAAAAGCTCTAGGGGCTATGCCTTCCGTGACAACACTTCTTGATCAGGGCCTAGAGCCAGAAGAAATGCTGCGTATTCTTTTGCCGGATGCGATAGTTATGGATGAACTGGATATTAACTTTGCTTGTCAATGTTCGCGTGAGCGGGTAGAGCAGACATTGGTTAGCTTAGGGCAAGATGAACTGGAGAGATTAATTGCAGAAGATGAGCAGGCTGAAGTTGTATGTCATTTTTGCAACGAGGCTTATGTTTTTAATAAGGACGAATTACAGGTCATTTTAGAACAAGCGAAATCGTAGGGCATGGGATGATGACGAGACAGGAACGTGCACTTCGCAATACGGTTGTTATTCTGGCTGTTGCAACTTTAATGCTCGGGGGTCTATTGTTCTGGAGCTTACGTGCAATGGCTCTTCTAAAAGGAGATACAACAGAAAACGAAACACCGGATGCAGCGACTGCAGGCGGACAACCGATAACAGATAAGCAGTGGATGGATGAGCTCAAAAAAAAGCATGGGCACGAAGTGCTGGTTGGAATGATTAATCATATTGTTGTGGAGATGGAAGCAAAGGCTCTGGGGATTACCGTGACCGACGATGAGGTTGAACAAGAACTTGCACGAACTATGATTGGATACGGATCGGAAGAACAGTATTATGCTCAAATGCAGTCTCAGCTGGGGTTATCTCGTCAGGAAGTGTTCGCGGAAACGGCTTATCGTCTAACCTTACAAGCAATAGCTACTGATGGTATTACGATTAAGGAAGCTGATATCGATACTTATTTAGACCAAAATACGGAGCGTTTCACGCCCAAAAGGGAATTGGAACTCTCCATGATTAAGGTTGCATCTTATGATGAAGGCGAGCAAGTAATGGATCGCTTGGAGCAGGGCGAGAATTTTGCTGATTTAGCCAGGGAAGTTTCCATTGATGCAGAGAGTCGGCAGCAAGGAGGACGTTTGGGCAAAGTAGAGGAAGATGACCCTTTTTGGCCGGAGGGACTGCTTAAGACCGCTGCTAGTTTGGATGAAGGTGATATAGCGGGGCCGATTCAGGCAGAGGACGACTTCGCTATCATTCGACTAGAGAGTATTCATACACAAAATATACCGGACCAAAAGGAAATTCGGGCGCTGGTACGTCAAGAGCTGGCTTTGGAGCAAGCCCCCTCTTTACAACAAGTGGAGAGTGATTTGCGCACGAAATATGATGTGGCAATAAATATTGACAACAGCCTGCAAGATTGATAATATGATATTAATGTAAAACCTACCGTTTTAGTCGGAAATAACTAACGGTAGTCTAATATCTACACCCCTTTATAGCAGTTATTATTGCATAATAGGGACACACATACAGAAGAGTAAAGTCACAATTTACGTTCTTATATCGCATTTATCATTCTAAGGAGGTTTTTGCTCATGGCTAAAGTCGTTAACAACGTAACAGAATTGATCGGAGGTACTCCGCTCGTTCGTTTGAATCGTCTGGCACAGGAAGGCTCCGCAGATATTTATTTGAAATTAGAATATCAGAATCCAGGATCAAGCGTAAAAGACCGTATCGCAATCAGCATCGTTGAAGAAGCTGAACGTGAAGGTCTGCTGAAACCTGGAGGTACAATTGTAGAAGCAACTAGTGGTAACACTGGGATTGGCTTGGCACTTGTGGCTGCGGCTAAGGGTTATAAGGCAGTTATCGTAATGCCGGAAACCATGAGCTTGGAACGCCGTAATCTACTTCGTGCATACGGAGCAGAATTGGTTCTGACTCCAGGATCGGAAGGCATGAATGGTGCGGTTAAGAAAGCAGAAGAAATTCTGAAAGAAAACCCAAGCTATTTCCCATCGGAGCAGTTCAAGAATAAAGCGAATGTGAAGATCCACCGTGAGACTACTGGACCTGAAATCGTTGAAGCTATTGAGTCCATCGGTGGCCCACTGGATGCTTTTATTGCAGGTATCGGAACAGGTGGAACGATCACGGGTGCAGGTGAAGTGCTGAAGAGTAAATATCCTGACGTGAAGATCTATGCTGTGGAACCTGCTGCTTCTCCAATCTTGGCAGGAGGCAAACCAGGCCCTCACAAAATTCAGGGTATCGGAGCAAACTTCATTCCTGAAATCCTGAACCAGGACATTTATGATGAGATCATTCATGTTGAGAACGATGAAGCATTTGAAACTGCACGCCGTGTAGCTAAAGAAGAAGGCGTCTTGTCTGGGATTTCTTCCGGTGCAGCAGTATTTGCGGCACTTAAGGTTGCTAAAGACCTCGGTCCTGGCAAGAAGGTAGTTGTCATCATCCCAAGTAATGGTGAACGTTACCTGAGCACACCACTTTATAATTTCGAAGCGTAATTGTTTGCAATAACGTAATCTATAAGAGTCTTCATACCACTTTTCTGGTGGTGATGGAGACTCTTTTCGTTGATTAAATGGGCAAAAGGTTCTGTGGATATATGACGATCTAGACGTGGTATTACTGAAGAGTTAAAGCCATAATAATTTCCTATAGCTGGGGGCTTTTCAATAATGCCTTAAGTACAGTATACTGACAGGCAATATACTACTGATGATTAATAATAAGTAGTTGCTAGACAAAACTAAGCGAATGCTTACGAAGTGAGTTTTATTGCGTAGTGATGTCTATGATGTAATTGCTCCATAAAACTTTTAGGAGGATGGCTTTGGAAATCATAACGACATGGCATGAGTGGGAACAATGGGCAGCTGAAGACTGGAGCATGTTCCCCTTGATTATAAAATCACCCAAGTGCTCGGGGGAATTGCCCGCATCCTGGAAGAAGGCCTGGGAACTAGCTTCTGAATACTCCGTAGTGTTGGAGAGTGGCAAGGGTGGCCGCTATACGTACTTAGGGTTAAATCCTGTATCAATATTAGAGGGCAAGGGAGAAGGTGCTGAGGTGTTTAGCCTTTTTCCCGAATCATTGGGTCATACAGCCGATGAGGGTTCACATGAGACTAGAACGCTGCTAGGTCAGCCGCTAGAACTGCTACAGCAATGGATGTCAGGCTTCACCTCGCCAAGTCTAAACGTTAAGGGTATTCCCCCTTTTACCGGTGGATGTATTGGATTTCTAGGGTACGATGTGGTTCGTTCATTGGAGCGTTTACCGTCTCTTGCACAAGATGATCCCGGTTTTCCTGATTATCTCTTTATGAGGATGGATGAGGTATGGATTTATGATCACGAAGAGCATGTGCTTTATTGTGCTGTTCACGTCCCGGTTCCAGCAGAATGTGGGATGGAGGATTTGCAGAACCTTTATCTCGGTGCTATAGAACAGGCTGGGCGAATGGTAGAGCAGTGGCAGTTGGTATCCACTGCTTCGGGATTGAACGAAGAGATCAAAAGTAGCATGGAGGCCCTCACAGATTCCTCAGGAGAGTGGCCCGGTATGACCTCGGCCTTCTCGCCTGAGAAGTTCCAGCAGGCCGTGCTGGACGTTCAGGAATATATCCGTCAAGGCGATGTATTTCAGGTGAACCTCTCGCTGCGCCAGGAGGCGCAGCTGAAGTCCTCGCCGGAGGATGTTTACGAATGGCTGCGAGGGCTCAATCCGTCCCCGTACATGGGGCTCTTACGGTCGCCCGGCTTCGCGCTGTCCAGCGCTTCACCGGAGCTGCTCGTCAAGCTGCACGGGGACAAAGTGAGCGCCCGGCCAATCGCCGGCACCCGGCGCCGGGGCCTGACTCCCGCGGAGGATGCCGCCATGGAGGCGGAGCTTCGCGGGAGCGAAAAAGAGATCGCCGAGCATATCATGCTTGTCGATCTGGAGCGCAACGACATCGGGCGTGTCGCGGCATATGGATCCGTCAGCGTGCCTGAGCTGATGACGGTGGAACGCTACTCTCATGTGATGCATCTCGTTTCACAGGTAGAGGGCCAGGTCGCACCGGATAAGGATGCTTATGCTGTAATCGCAGCATTGTTCCCAGGGGGAACGATTACAGGTGCGCCCAAAGTAAGAACAATGGAAATCATTGAAGAGCTGGAGCCGGTTCGGCGTGGGCCGTATACAGGATCTATGGGCTTTATTGACTATAACGGAAATATGGAATTAAATATTATTATTAGAACACTGGCTGTAAAGGATGGAGTCGGATATATTCAGACAGGTGCGGGCATCGTGATCGACTCTGATCCATACCGTGAATACCGTGAATGCCATAATAAAGCCAAAGCGGTAGTGAAGGCAGTACGCTGTAGTGAACTACAGCAGGAATCGCTAACTGCCATTGGCGCCGAAGGGGGAGAAACACTGTGATCTTGGTCATCGATAATTATGATTCCTTTACGTATAACCTCGTGCAGTATTTAGGTGAACTTGGGGAAGAGGTTAAAGTACACCGCAACGATGAAATTACCATTGAAAAAATTGAAAAAATGGCTCCCGATCATATTTTAATTTCACCAGGACCATGTACACCTAATGAAGCGGGGATCAGCTTGGAATTGTTACATCATTTCAAAGGTATTATTCCGATCTTCGGTGTATGCCTAGGGCATCAGGCGATAGGCCAAGCATTTGGTGGGAATGTTATTCGTGCAGAGCGTTTGATGCATGGAAAGACATCCCCGATTCATCATAAGGGCACGTCGGTATTTGAAGGTCTGGAGTCTCCTTTTACAGCAACAAGATATCATTCTTTGATTGTAGAGCGCGAGAGTCTGCCGGATTGTCTGGAGATTACAGCGGAGACCGAAGAAGGGGAGATTATGGCACTGCGCCATAAAGACTACCCTATCGAAGGTGTGCAATTCCATCCGGAATCGATTATTACGGATCATGGTCATACGATGCTGCGTAATTTCTTGAAACGGAGAGCCGGAGAAACGGCATGAAATATATAGGATTTAACAATGGTGTCATTGATGCAAGACAAGCCGTGGTTTCCGCACTGGATCACGGTTTTTTATACGGCATAGGATTGTTCGAGACCTTTCGTACGTATAGGGGAGTGCCTTTTCTGCTGGAGCGTCATTTGAAGCGTATGGCAGAGGGGTGCAAAGAGCTTGGCATTCCATTTGCGCAGGATGTCGATCAGCTGCAGGAGTGGATTCAGCGTGTAATGGATAAAAATGAATTAAAAGAAGCTTATATACGTTATACAGTGACCGCTGGTGAAGATATTCTCGGATTACCCGCAGGCGATTATTGCGAACCTAATCATTTGCTGTACATCAAAGCGCTGCCGAATGTATCCGAAAAGATATATAGCGAAGGCAAAGATCTGCAACTGTTGTCTTTACGGCGTAACACTCCGGAGGGAGCGGTTCGATTCAAGTCTCTGCATTATATGAATAATATTTTGGCCAAGCGTGAGCTTAGAGGTTATGTCTCTGCGGCCAATGGTGCTGAAGGAGTGATGTTGACTGCACAAGAGGTCATAGCAGAGGGCATTGTCAGCAACATCTTTTTTATAAAAAATAATATTCTCCACACTCCAGATATCTCAACTGGGATTCTTCCGGGAATTACCCGGGAAATGGTAATGGAGCTCGCTCGTAGTGCTGGAATCAGGGTAGAAGAAGGCGCATATCATTGGGAACAGTTGAAAACAGCCGATGAAGTATTTCTTACCAATTCCGTACAAGAAATTGTCCCGGTCGCAACGCTTTGGGAAAAAGATAAAAAATTCACCGTAGGCGATGGCCTTTGCGGCAGAATGACTTCGGATTTGATTTTATTCTATAGAGAAAGGACGGGAATATCGAAATGAGACCAGCCATATTCAAGCGGACATACCGCTGTGGAAATACTGATTTGGAATTGGGAAATCGAACGCTGATTATGGGTATCCTGAATGTAACCCCGGATTCTTTTTCAGATGGAGGACTTTGGGATGATCCAGACAAAGCAGTAGAACATGCGCTACAAATGGCCGCAGACGGTGCTGATATTATAGATATTGGTGGAGAATCTACCCGTCCTGGTCATAAACCAGTGGGGCTTGAAGAGGAATTAGCTCGTGTATTGCCTGTCATCGAGAGTATTCATCGAGCGGCACCGCATATCCCGTTATCTATAGATACCTACAAAGCTGAAGTGGCACGCCAAGCTATTGCTGCTGGTGCGCATATCATTAATGATATATGGGGCTGTAAGGCTGATCCGGAAATGGCGGCAGTGGCAGCTGCTGCAGACTGTCCCATTATTTTGATGCATAACCGGCAGGACCGTGATTATACGAATCTAAGTGCGGATATGTCGGCAGACCTTAAGGAAAGTATTGATCTTGCTTTAGCCGCAGGAGTGAAGCCAGCCAATATCATCTTGGATCCAGGGATCGGCTTTGCGAAGGATTGTAATGAAAATTTGCAGGCGATGATGCTTTTGGATGGATTGACTGAGTTTGGCTATCCACTGTTACTGGCGACTTCACGCAAAAAATTCATCCGTACCGTACTTGATTTACCCGCTGATGATGTTGTGGAAGGTACCGCAGCTACAGTAGCCTTTGGTATTGCTCAGGGCTGCCAAATTGTACGAGTGCATGATGTGTCTCTGATAAAACGAACAGTCAAGATGTGTGATGCGATGTTGTATGCTGCACCTCCATTGGTGCGTGAATAAAGATATTTTATAAAAAGGGCGGGTTTAAAGATGGATAAAATGACACTGCATCGAATGGAATATTACGGATATCATGGTGTGTTTGAAGAAGAGCGTAAGCTGGGCCAACGTTTTTACATTGATTTGGAGCTGGAACTCGATCTACAGGGAGCGGGCCAGAACGATGATTTGAACCAAACCGTAAACTATGCTGAAGTGCATGAACTGGTCAAAAACATTGTCGAAATAAAGTCCTTTAAGTTAATTGAAGCTCTGGCAGAATATATTGCATCCTCCGTACTGGACACTTATACTGTTATCAATGCAGTAACGGTAAAGGTAACTAAACCGCATCCGCCATTCGACATTCATTTTCAGGGAGTGACTGTGGAGCTGCGCAGAACTAGAAAGTGAGAACAAAGTCCATGAATATACATTCCACCTCTGAAGAATCAGAGGCTTATATTGCTTTAGGGGCTAATTTGGGCGACCGTGAAGGCACGCTGTCAGAGGCTTTGAACAGACTGAATAATCATGATGAAATATCGGTAGTTCGCTGCTCCAAAGTCTACGAGACAGAGCCGGTAGGTTATTTAGATCAGCCGCAGTTTCTTAATATGGCAGCAGCTTTGCGCACGACGCTTGCGCCAGAGACCTTGCTGGAAGTAATGCTGGGGATCGAAACGAAGCTGGGTCGTATCCGGGATATTCGCTATGGACCGAGAACGGTAGATCTAGATTTATTGTGGGTAGAGGGCCAGACACTTGATACTCCGCATTTAACGTTACCGCATCCGCGTATGTTTGAGCGTGCATTTGTAATGCTTCCGCTCAGTGATATCGTTCCACAGAATGAACAGACTTCCGGACTCCGCAAGTTGATTACAGCAGCGCTTCAAGACATAGACGGGAAGGAAGGAATTCGATTGTGGACAACAAGCGTATGGGACGGAGGGTCAGGGCATTCCGCAAGCTAAAAGGTTATACTCAACAAGAACTTGCGGATCTCACTGGAATTTCCTTGGCTGTGCTTGGCGCAGTCGAGAGGGGAAATAGGCGTTTAGAAGATCAAATTTTAGATAAAATTGCGAATGTACTAGGGGTTACAACCGAAGAATTGGTTAACCCTGACTCATAATTTTTAAGCAATTCAAATAGGAATAGTGGAAGTGATACGAATGCTGAAGATTGGCGACATTGAGATGAAAAATCAAGTTGTTCTGGCACCTATGGCTGGGGTGTGCAATCCGGCCTTTCGTCTAATCGCTAAAGAGTTTGGTACAGGTTTAGTCTGTGCGGAAATGGTGAGCGACAAGGCTATTATTCACGGGAATACGCGTACTCGCGAAATGTTGTTTGTAGATGAACGGGAGAAACCGCTTAGTTTGCAGATTTTTGGCGGGGATAGAGAATCACTGGTGCAAGCAGCTAAAGTGGTTGATAAAGAAACCAATGCTGATATTATCGATATCAATATGGGATGCCCAGTGCCTAAAGTAACTAAATGTGATGCGGGAGCCCGCTGGCTTTTGAATCCCGACAAAATCTATGAAATGGTCTCTGCGGTTGTCGATGTTGTCGATAAACCCGTAACCGTGAAAATGCGGATTGGCTGGGATAGCGAGCATATTTTTGTCGAGGATAATGCGCGTGCAGTAGAGCGTGCCGGTGGCAAAGCTGTCAGTGTACATGGACGAACACGGGAGCAGCTTTACACGGGGCGTGCGGATTGGAATTATATCAAGATGGCAAAAGAAGCGGTCTCTATTCCGGTTATCGGCAATGGTGATGTCAACACACCTGAAGATGCCCGGGCAATGCTGGATCAGACCGGTTGTGATGGCGTAATGATCGGGCGTGGTGCGTTAGGTAATCCATGGATGCTGTTCCGTACGATTCAGTATTTAAGCACCGGGGAACTGATGCCTGAACCTGGATTGGATGAGAAGATTAAGGTTGCCATTCTTCATATGGATCGGCTGGTTGCACTTAAGGGAGAAGCAGTAGCCGTTCGGGAGATGCGTAAGCATATGGCTTGGTATTTAAAAGGCCTGAAATCTGCTGCACGAGTGAAGGATGTGCTCATGTTAGAGACAGAACGTGATGGAATGGTGAAGATTTTAAATGATTTTGTCGTTCAACTACAGCATGAAGAAGAGAATAAGGGTAATGTAATGTCTGCTTCCGCAATATAAACGTTATTTTCCTAACGCTTTTTGAACACATCCCACTTTATATGTGGTGTCATTGACATTTTGTAGCGGTTCCAATATAATTTCACAGTATAAAATCGCCGTTACAGTAAGTGCAATGCAGCAGGGAGGGTTCTTATCCTCCTAGATTAGCATATAGTATGGTGTTTTCAATAAATGTATACGACAGGAGAATCGGTTGAGATGAGCGATAAAGAAGTCATCCTTACGCCGGACGGGCTAAAGCGTCTGGAAGATGAGCTGGAATTCCTCAAATCTGTGAAACGCCGCGAGGTTGCTGAACGGATTAAGGTAGCGATTGGCTACGGAGATATCAGTGAGAACTCGGAGTATGAAGACGCGAAGAATGAGCAGGCTTTTATCGAAGGACGCGTTATCACCTTGGAGAAGATGCTTCGTAACGCGCGCATCATTAATAGCGACGAGATCGTTACTGATGTGGTAAGTATCGGTGTTACTGTAAGTGTTGAAGATTTGGAGTATGGTGACACTATGGAATACACGATCGTAGGTACAGCGGAGTCCGATCCACTGAATAATAAGATCTCCAACGAAAGTCCAGTAGGCAAAGCCATCATCGGCAAGAAAATAGGCACGATTGTTGACGTTAATACACCTGCAGGCGTTATTCAATATAAAATTCTCGATATCAGAATGAAGTAGTGTACAGATCTTATAGTCTGTAAATAGATGTGCTGCCGAATGTATAAGTAGTTTTGTTGTATACAGGCAGATAAGGGAACATTGTTTGGGAAAGCTTCCTTAGGGAAGCTTTTTTTCAAAATATAAGGGATTTATATCTGCAAGGGGATGAATAGCATGACCGAGGAAATGAATAATGTGGAGAATGCAGAGAACGAACTAAGTGAGCTTTTGCAAATCCGCCGTGCCAAATTGGACGAGCTAAGAGGACTTGGCATCGATCCTTTCGGCAAAAAGTATGAGCGTACAGCTAACGCTGGCGACCTAGTATCGAAGTATGATGGACTTTCAAAAGAAGAATTGGACGAGCTGTCTGTTGAAGTCAGCATAGCGGGTCGCATTATGGCAAAACGTGTTATGGGTAAAGCCAGTTTTGCGCATATCCAAGACCTCAGTGGAAGAATTCAGCTTTATGTTCGTCAAGACAGCATTCCTGAAACGCAATACGCAGCGTTCAATGTTCTCGATCTAGGAGATATCATTGGCGTTCGCGGAACAGTATTCAAAACCAAAACAGGCGAGACCTCCATTAAAGTGCATAATCTCGAAGTCTTGTCCAAGTCCTTGTTGCCACTTCCTGAGAAATATCATGGCCTTAAAGATGTAGAGCTGCGCTACCGTCAGCGCTATGTTGATTTGATTATTAATCCAGAAGTTCAACAGACCTTTATTGCTCGTTCAAGAATCATTCAATCGATGCGACGTTATTTGGATTCACTTGGCTATCTTGAAGTTGAAACACCTACACTTCATGCGATTGCCGGTGGAGCTGCTGCGCGTCCGTTCATCACTTACCACAACACGCTTGAAATGCAGCTTTATATGCGTATTGCTATTGAGCTTCATTTGAAACGTCTTATTGTTGGTGGACTGGAAAAAGTATACGAAATCGGTCGTGTATACCGTAATGAAGGCATTTCGACTCGTCACAATCCTGAGTTTACTATGATTGAGCTGTATGAAGCTTATGCTGATTACAAGGACATCATGAACCTTACGGAGAATATGATCGCTCATATTGCCCAAGAGGTATTAGGAACTCAACAGGTCGACTATCAAGGTAAGCCAGTAGATCTGTCACCAGGATGGCGTCGTGTAACTATGGTTGATGCCGTTAAAGAAGTAACCGGTGTTGATTTCAGTGTTCATATGACAGATGAGGAGGCACAGGCTCTGGCAAAAGAGCATCGTGTACCTGTCGAGAAGCACATGTCTTTCGGTCATATCCTTAATGCCTTCTTCGAGCAATTTGTAGAGGAAACTCTGATTCAGCCTACCTTTGTAATGGGACATCCGGTTGAAATCTCACCACTCGCTAAGAAAAACGATGAGGATCCACGCTTCACCGACCGTTTTGAATTGTTTATTGTGGGTCGTGAGCATGCGAATGCCTTTAGTGAATTGAATGATCCGATCGACCAGCGTCAACGCTTTGAAGCGCAAATCCAGGAGAAAGAGCAAGGTAATGACGAAGCTCATGAAATGGACGATGACTTCATCCGTGCTTTGGAATATGGTATGCCTCCTACAGGTGGACTGGGAATCGGTGTAGACCGTTTGATCATGTTGCTTACCAATTCTGCATCTATTCGTGATGTACTGCTGTTCCCGCATATGCGTAACCGTACAAACGAATAGTATTTATACAACAATGAGCACAGGGGAGCTGTCTAGCGGCGGTTCTCCTTGGCTACTGTTGATCAGAAGGTAAAGGTTCTGGTATCGTTTTGAGGATATATAGCTTAATACTTATTTATTTGAAAAAAAGTGTTGCAATGAATCTC
>NZ_NFUX01000169.1:0-568 GCF_002264385.1 Paenibacillus sp. VTT E-133280 | reverse complement strand
CTTCCGATTTGAATGTCTTCATTGCAGAAGACGATTCTCCATAGAAAGGAGGTGATCCAGCCGCACCTTCCGATACGGCTACCTTGTTACGACTTCACCCCAATCATCTACCCCACCTTCGGCGGCTGGCTCCCTTGCGGGTTACCCCACCGACTTCGGGTGTTGTAAACTCTCGTGGTGTGACGGGCGGTGTGTACAAGACCCGGGAACGTATTCACCGCGGCATGCTGATCCGCGATTACTAGCAATTCCGACTTCATGCAGGCGAGTTGCAGCCTGCAATCCGAACTGAGACCGGCTTTGATGGGATTGGCTTCACCTCGCGGCTTCGCTTCCCGTTGTACCGGCCATTGTAGTACGTGTGTAGCCCAGGTCATAAGGGGCATGATGATTTGACGTCATCCCCACCTTCCTCCGGTTTGTCACCGGCAGTCACTCTAGAGTGCCCAACATTACTTGCTGGCAACTAAAGTTAAGGGTTGCGCTCGTTGCGGGACTTAACCCAACATCTCACGACACGAGCTGACGACAACCATGCACCACCTGTCTCCTCTGTCCCGAAGGCCGC
>NZ_NFUX01000040.1:0-67198 GCF_002264385.1 Paenibacillus sp. VTT E-133280 | reverse complement strand
GGTCGCATGTTCAAATCGTGTCATCCCGATACTCAGCTTAATTGCTCTTAGATAGCTCTTACTTCGGTAAGGGCTTTTTTTGTTATGTATAGAATTAAAACACGCATAAATTCATATAACATATGTTCTATCATTCTTCCAAAAGAAACTGTACTTCTGATGGAATGCCAATCCGTAGATAATAACTTTTGCAGGATTCTTCTTGCTCAGGATTACTGCCTATGGATAGTAGCTTTACAGCAAAAACGTTAGCTTGACGCTCAAGCTTGCCAGGAGAGAAGTAAGAGCTTTCTTCCAGGAAAAAGCGGTTAATCCCCTTGTGAAGGCGATCATGACCTAATTCATGCGCACAAACGAAGCGCTGCCACTCAACTGGCAACTCATTATGAATGACGATAAATCTTCTTCTTAGTTTTCGGTAATATAATCCCTTTGTGCCTGTCCCAAGGTTCATGAAACGAATGTGAATACCTAGCGCTGAGGCTAGCTCGAATGGACAGTTGGTTTTATATTTTTTAATCAGATTATTAATCAGTTCATCCATATTCTTCACCTGCAGCATGTTAGTGTAGTTATTAAGTGTTGTTAGATTTATTTCTCTTGTTCATCTGTTTGGCTTCCCAGAATAATCCGGTCAGTACATCTTTTATCCTCTGCTTGTCATCCTTGTCTAATGGAATTCCATCAAACATCAGCTCTCCATCATCCTCCAGCATTTTACGAAAGTCACGCTTATCCTTGCTTGTAGCCCACTCTGGGACAATCTCTTCGCTTGGAAGGGGAAGTTCCTGTAAATAGCCTGCCTGATCCATTAACTCCTCGTAAGGGACGCCTGTAGCCTCAGCAATTTTGCGTAAAGTAGTTGGCTTAGGCACGCCTCTTAGACCATTTTCAATTCGTGAAATTTGTGAACCGCTAATCCCCGCTGCTGCTGCCAA
Source organism: Paenibacillus sp. VTT E-133280 (assembly GCF_002264385.1). Lineage (NCBI taxonomy): Bacteria > Bacillati > Bacillota > Bacilli > Caryophanales > Paenibacillaceae > Paenibacillus > Paenibacillus sp. VTT E-133280. The sequence continues at coordinate 66,260 of NZ_NFUX01000040.1, read as the reverse complement.
TTGATTAATCGTTAATCCCTTTGCTTCGCGAAGTCCCTTCATGTAATCCCCAAATTCTATTGTCATCTCAACCACTCCTTATAGAATGATGCTTATATTATTAATATAAGTCATTTTTGCCAATTGGTAAACAACAAAGCGCATGTTATTGCCAAAAGGCAAGATAATGGAGGGAAATCTATTCTATTTCGCCCAAAACAGACGAATACCGGGTTTTACGAGATTGGTAGAGAAGTGGTATATTATAGAAAAATACGAACAGAATACGAACACTATATATTTTAGCACATTGCTTAGGAAACTTCCGCAATTTAATCTCATTCTGTCAAACCTAAAGGAGTGCATAAAATGATGAACTTATCCGCCTTACCAGAGTTGGACCGTCGCCGAACCCAGGTCGCTATAGAGAGCATGTTAGAGAAATACCGTATTTTTAAGACCGTTACATTTGAAGCTAAGGAAGCCAGTACTACTTATTCTTACACAGAAAGATTTCATGGCCCTACGAATACAGTTACTGATCAGACTGCTGCGTTAGCTTCTTATAATGTGGATGTACCGGCTGCTAGAAGAGCTTTTTGTTCAGCAATGGACTCTGTGGTAGAGAGACTCGATACGAGGGAACAGCAATTAGTAAGAGAGCGTTATATGAAAAGAGACGAAACATACGATTATACGATCTACAATCATGTGTTTGATCCACCGGTAAGTAAGGACACTTACGTGAAGATACGCACGAAGGCTTTTTACAAGATGGCTTTGGCTTTAACGGATCTCGGTCTACTGTCCCTTAACACCTTAATAACAGCACCTAGAGTGAAAAAAGAGAAGGTTAGTATTACCTAAAAAATATAGAGGGTTACTTAAGACTGTATCGTCCGAGCGGATGATGCGGTCTTTTTTTATGGATAGAACGATTCTCCGAAAAACCGCCCTATACCATCCCAAAGTTAGCGTAAACCTCGTCGGTCTACCGTCTCTGCAAGGCAAATAGGGGTGTATATTTATAACATGGCAAATGAAGCAAAAAGAACACCGCAAGAGCATGAATGCTCTGCTAATCGTTCAGCCCTACTGGTGATGTGAACAAATCTAGCGGTGAAAGATTCTTTTGGCATGGGCCTAGTGTAGAAGGGTATTATCCAACAGCGGATAGTATCCTTTTTTGTTCTTAAATTTAGTAGAGGGGGTGTCTTCTTAATGTTAATGCGATTGAAGGTTAACACCATCAAGGATCGGCGAATCGTCGCCCTTCAGAAAGGAATGGAGTGATGTCGGTACAACAATTACGAAAACACATTACGAGTACGCTGGAACGATATTTTCCAAATGTGCCTGTGTATGTGGATGGGGAGACACCTAAGACGGCTTATTTTTATCCCGGACTGATTTCAGCGACACTGGATCGCCAGCGAGAAGGCAGATATTTAGCGGTGTACCGTTTTGGTATCCGTTATGAGCAAGGCAGCTTGCTGGAAGCTGAGACAATGGCAGATAAGCTGAGTGAGGCAATGGCAGGGATGGAGCAGGATGGCGGAGCCTTTCGTGTAGCTAGGCAAGCTTGGGAAGCTGGAAAAGAGGGGCATGGGCCGCTTTTTACAACGGACTATATGGTGTATTTGCAAAGTGAGAAGCCTGACCCCATTAATATGGGTCAAATGATAGGAGGAGAAAGACTGAAATGAGCACAAAGATGAGTAGTGGAGATCGTTTTGGTAAAGAGCAGATTGTGAATTCATCGCTTTTTACGGCTAAGGAAAAGGATGTGCTGAACGTTATTTTGCAGGATGACAAAAGTTATACGATCGAAGAAGCAAAGCAATCTATGGGATTGTTCAAAAATAAGGAGGTAATGAACTAATGGCAGGTGGAACATGGACAACGCAAAATAAGGTGCGCCCTGGGGTATACGTAAATGTGGCATCCAATCAAGGGACTATCGGCAAAATGGGAGAACGCGGGATCACCGCTTTGGCACTAGCCTTATCTTGGGGAGAAGCTGGAGTGATCATGAAGCTTACCCCGCAGGACGATGTGAAAAAGCTGCTAGGTGTTGATTTGGAGCATCCTACACTGTTACCAGTGCGTGAAGCACTGAAACGGGCAGGAACCTTGCTGCTTTATCGATTGAATGAAGGGGTTAAAGCGGCGGTAACCAACAGTGGACTCCAGGTAACTGCTAAATACGGCGGTGTACGCGGAAACGATCTATCTGTTGTTATAGAGAAGAATATTGAGAATAATGCTCTTTTTGATGTGAAGACCTTGCTTAGTGGAGCTGAGCTGAATAAGCAAACGGTTGGAACGGCTGAAGAGTTAGTTTCCAACGATTATGTGCAATTCCAGAAAAATGGTGCAGAAGGCTTGAAGCTAACCGCAGGGATGCCGTTGATTGGCGGGGCTAATGGTACAGTTACAAATGGTGCACATAGCGATTTCTTATCTGCTCTTGAGGTGCTTGAGTTCCAAACGGTTGGACTAGTATCGCAGGATAGTACGCTTAAGGCACTGTATAGCTCTTGGGTAAGACGACTACGGGATACGGAAGGAAAGAAAGTTCAGGCTGTATTATCGGATTATACGGCTGCGGGTCACGAAGGTGTGATTAGCGTAAAAAATGGGGTAGTACTGAGCGACGGAACTACGATTGATAACAACAATGCTGTGGCTTGGGTGGCGGGTGCTACGGCTGCTGCCGCGGTGAATCAATCGCTGACTTATCAGGGTTATGATGACTCCGTTGACGCGGATGTACGGCTTAGTCATTCTGAGACTACAGCAGCTTTGCTGAACGGAGAGCTTCTCTTTACTTACAGTGGAGGGCGGGCCGTGGTGGAGCAGGATATTAATACGTTTACGGCATTCTCTCCGGATAAAGGCAAAGCGTTCTCTAAGAATCGTGTGCTACGCGTGCTGGATGGGATTGCGAATGATCTAAAGCGTATTTTTGAGAACTACTACATTGGTAAGGTAGCTAATAATGAAGATGGACGGGCTCTGTTCTGGTCACAATGTGCGACTTATATGAATGATCTGCAGGATATGGGTGCGATTGAGGGCTTTAACGCGCAGACAGATGTGGTCGTTGTAGCTGGTGCGGATAGTGATAGTATCGTGCTGGATGTGGCTGTGAAACCGGTAGATTCCGTAGAAAAAGTATATATGAAAGTGAAGGTGGTTTAAGATGGCATTTTTAAAAGCTAGTGATACGATTTCCGGCCAGGAGGGCCGTGCGTATGCCGTGATTGGTACGCAAGCTGAAGAGATGTTCTATGTGAAGACGCTTGAAGCTACGGTAGAAAAAACAAAGGCAGAGGTAAAGACTCTAGGCCGCCGTGGTGTTCAGCATAAAGCGACTGGATGGTCGGGAAGTGGTTCAATGACGATTTTTTATATGACTAGCCGTTTCCGCCAGATGATGCTCGATTATATGAATACAGGTGTCGATCAATATTTCGATATTGAGGTTACGAACGAAGACCCATCGTCCAGTGTTGGAGCACAACGCATTATTTTAAAAGGCGTGAACCTTGATAGTGTCATCATGGCTTCTCTTGATACAGAATCAGATGCGCTGGAAGAAGAAGTGAGCTTTACCTTTGAAGACGTGCAGATTGTGCAAGCTTTTGGCGCTCCAGCAGGCTCCGGAAACTAATAAAGACAACTAGATAGGAGCAAGTAAGGCCCGGGCGTGCAGGTGAGCGGTGGGTCTCTTCTCTGTCTAGTTAGTAGTACTAGAAGAAACTAAATCATTTTAGGAGGAAGACAATGAGTGAATTAAGTTTGTTTTTTGCGCAAAATGTAGCATGTGACACGACCGAGGAGTTTGTGGTATCGCAGCGTTTTAAGGATAAGGAAGGGAATGCAGTAGCCTGGAAGTTACGCAGTATGAACGAGGATGAGAATCAGGAATGCCGTAAAGCGGCTACCCGTAAGGTCAAAGGGAAAAATGGAGTGTATACCTCCGAGATCGAACCGAATGATTATATGGCTAAGCTGATGACTTCAAGTGTGGTGCATCCGGATCTGAAAAATGCTGAATTGCAGCGTTCTTATGGTGTGCTTGGTGCCGAAACGCTGCTGCGTAAAATGCTGCTTCCAGGTGAATTCGCTGCGCTGGGTGAACGGGTACAGGCCTTGAATGGCTTCGGTACAGATATGAACGAGCTGGTGGATGAAGTAAAAAACTAATCAACGGGGGCGACAGTGAAGCCAACCTGGCTTACTACGCCCTCCACGAGCTGCACATTTTACCACATGAGCTGATGAAGCTGTCTACACGTGAACGCGCCGCAATTTATGCGATGATCGCTGTTCGGGTGGAGAAGGAGAAGCGGGATCAGGCGAGGAGTAAAGCAAGGAAGAGATGAGGGGGTGAATGAATGAAGATAGAAGCATCTAAAGCCGTAATGCTACCGATGAAATCCCTGGCAATCTGGAAGAGTGTCAATAAACAATGTGTTCGTCTAAACAGTAATCTGGATATCGTTAATCGTTTGGTCAAGGGAATGCAAGTGGTTATTAAGCGGTCAAATGATGAGATGAGCCGTTCTCTGAATCAAGTAAACCAGTCTTTGCAGGACATCAACGATACTCTACTTGAGGGCTTTAAACGTCTCCCTCCTAAAATTGTAGTTTCCAGGGATATAGTTATTGAGCAAAGCCAACAAGCTGGGCAATCACAACAGCTAGCTCTACGAACGCTAAGTATCTCCCCTAGTGAGCAAATGGGCAAGAAAGAAGAAGAAAAAGCGAAGAAGGTAAATTGGTGGAAGGGATTAAAAGCAAAAGAGAAAAAGAAAGAAGAGGAGAAAAAGCCCGAGACGAAGGCTGATCCAGTCCCTACTCCTAAAATTAATCTGAGAAAGGAACCGCCGACTCCACCATCTCCACCATCCCCTGACTCAAAAATCATGAAATTTCTTAAGACAGCAGATGTGGTAAAACCATTTAACGCGGTTAAGTCTTTGGGGGAGAAAGCTGTAAAAGCTGCAGCAGAACCAGAAGATATCGCCAACTGGAATAAGCTGAATGACAATACAGACGCTGCGCTTAAGAAAATCGGTGAGAAAGCAATGGGAGCCTTGAGGCCAGTGATGGATACCTTGAACGAGGCGCTGACTTCAGGTCAATTGATGCCGATTATAGATGCTATGGCTAATGGGTTTCTCTTCATAGCGAATGTGATTGGTATGGTAGTTAATGGAATATTATGGTTGGTAGGAGTGGTGCAGGAGAACTGGTCCTGGATTAAACCGTTCCTAGAAGCGATAGCATTTGTCTATCTAGCAGCTATGATTGTGCAGGTGTATTCGCTTGCAGCAGCATGGATGGTAGCCAACTGGCCTATTTTAGTGGTCATTGCTGTTATTGCAGCACTTATTTATATTTTTCAACTGTTAGGTGTTTCTGCGGGCGATGTTGTTGGAGCTATAGCGGGGGCATTTGGGTGGTTAAAGGTCTATATACAGAATGTTATTATATATTGGCAAAATATATTTATCATATTTAAGGATTTCCTTCAGAACTTGTTCATAGATCCAGTATATGCCATTGATAAACTCTTTTATGACTTGGCTGTTAACTTCTTGGATCTTATGTATCAAATGGCGGTTGGTGCTGAAAACTTTGCAGGCGGTTTTATGAAGGTAGTAGCGGATGCTATTAATAAGATGTTACCAGGTGTTAAGAAGCTACTAGATTTCTTGAGCAATATACCAGGATTTGAAGGATTAGCTAATATAAAAATAGATTATATAACTCCTGAAGTACCCCGTGTTGTGAGCGGAATGATTAAAAATATGAAGGGCCAATTGGTTGCCCCAACAAGTAATAAAGCTGTAAAAAACACTGAGAAGAAAGAATTTTTAGAATATGAGGATACCGTTAATGCTTACACCCAAAAGGGAAAGGATTTCGCTGGGAAATTTGGTGATATGGGAAGGAAAGCGAAAGAATTAATAGAAAATCCCATCGGGAAAATTAATGGATCAAAAACCTCACAATCAGGACTATTAGCTAACCAAAGCAACAACCTCAACACCGTCAACCGAGTGAAACAACTCGACTCCATCAACGACACCGTAGATATCTCCAGTGATGATCTGAAAATGCTGCGTGAGCTGGCCGAGATTCAGGCGATCCAGAATTTTGTGGAGCTTACGCCGACGGTGCAGGTGACGACCGGGAATATTAACAATGCCGGAGACATTGATTCAATTATCAACAAGATCGGGCAAAAGCTGAACGAGGAGTTTGTCTCTACAGCGCAGGGGGTGTATACGTAGCATGGAAGAGTACGGGATTTTTCTTGGTTTTAATAATCAGGCGGATGCATTCCGGCTGCCAGTCAACCCGGAGACCTTGGAGATCAAGGAGAGCGGGGATGGAAAAAGCTATACCATTATCGATTTGGGTGAGATCAATACGATTGCTTATCCGAAGCTGACGGAGATCACCATCGAAAGTATCTTTCCGGCACAAAGGTATCCGTTCGTATTGGTACAAGAGGACGGGCTGAAGAGACCCTTTGAATATGTGGAGCTTATTAAGAAGTGGATGACGAGTCGCAGACCTATTCGTTTTGTATTCTCCGGGGTGAGCTATGCGGATGACACGAAAAAAGCTGAGGGGAAGCTAAACGACGCCAAGAAATGGTTAAAGGAATCATCGACTAGTGAGGATAAATCCATAGAGATTGATTTTGGTGTGAATATGGCTATGAGTATCGAAGGCTTCACTTGGAAGCTCAGTGCGGGTACATCAGGGGATATTGAATATTCGTTGTCTCTCAAAAAGTATGTATTCTATCAGGCTGTAGCTGTAAAGGTTGTCAACGATGAAGTCAAAGTAGAGCAGAAGCGGGCGAATGAAACTCCTAAACCTACTACGTATACCCTGAAATCTGGAGACAACCTATGGAAAGTTGCTAAAGAAAAGCTTGGGGATGGCAAAAGGTGTGGAGAAATCCAGAAACTTAATGGCATTAAAGATAGTGAGCTGAGGAAGCTTCCAATCGGTAAGGTCATTAAGCTGCCGTAGGAGGATGTTATGGAACTGCTTGTGAAGAATAAGGAAGGTAATCTATGGGATATTTCTGGCATCGTCTCCGATATTTCTTGGAAAACGGCCCGCTCAGGAAAACCGGCAACGCTAGAATTAACACTTGTGGACAGTGGAATCTATCAGCATCCCAAGTTCGGCATCAGCAACGGTGATATTATTCAGTTCAGCAAAGATCATGTGGATGTATTTTACGGGTTTGTGTTCAGCATTGATACAGGCTCGGATCAGGAGATTAAGCTGACTGCCTATGATCAGATGCGTTATTTGCTGGGCAATGGCAGTTATGTTTTGCAGGATGTTACGGCTAGTGATGTTATCAAAAAAATAACGCAAGACTACGGACTGCAGACAGGTGTGCTTGAGAATACAGAGTACCGGATTCCCTCTTTAATCGAGGATGACAAAAAGCTGCTGGACATCATTATGGGAGCGATCGGCAGTGAGCTTCAGTTTAAGGGGCGGTTGATGGCTTTTTACGATGATTTTGGCAAGCTTACACTGCGTAAACCGGAGTCTATGCTGCTTAATCTGGTGCTGGGAGCGGGGAATTATCTGTATGATTATTCTCTCAAAAAAAGTATTGATGATGATACGTACAACACGATCTTTCTTTACAAGGATAATGAGAAGTCTGGTAAGCGTGATTTCTTTCCGGTTAGTGATAAGGACAATGTGAAACGCTGGGGAATCCTGCACTTGTATCAGAAGGCCGATGACAAAGCGAATGCTGCACAAATTCAGGAGAAGGCAAATAATCTGCTGAAAATGCACAACCGTGAAAAGCTTAGTCTCTCCGTACAGGCGATTGGTGATATGCGCGTAAGGGCTGGTAATTTCATTTATGTCCTGCTTGATGAATTTAAGACTCAGGTGTTTCTGGTGGATCAATGCAGTCATAAGATTTCCGGTGGGGAGCATACGATGTCCCTCGATATAAAGGTGGTGTAGAGATGATGTTGGATATTATAAAAAAAGCAAGCTTAGGAGCCGTGGGAAATACAAATCCCGTGGCTTTTTCTTATGGGACGGTAACGGAGGCAGCTCCTTTGCAGATCCAGGTGGATCAACGTTTTATTTTATCGGGGAATGCGCTAGTACTGCCTGAATCGGTAATGGAAAGCAAAATCGAGCTAGAGGGTAGAGAAGTAGTAGTGCGTCGAGGACTTGCCTCTGGTGATCGGGTTCTGATGGTTCGGATGCAGGGTGGACAAAGCTATATTGTACTGGATCGGCTGGTGAGTCCGATATGATTCCTGCGATTGGAAAAGCTGGACCGATAACTGCTCTTCTTGAAGGCGAGGTCAACCTTGAGCGTGGGGAAAGCCCCAGTCTAACCTACCGAATGGATTGGGACAGAAGAAGGATTACTGGCCAAGCGGATGGACTTGAGGCCGTGCAGCAGGCAGCGGCCAAAATTCTGCGAACCGATAGATTTGAACATCTGATTTACAGTGCGGATTACGGAACAGAGTGGCAGCTGGTTCTGGGTAAGGATCGGCTGCTGGTCAGAGCTGAAATCAGACGTGTCGTTAGTGAGGCTTTACTTCAGGATGAACGAATCCTTGGCTTAGAAAATATTGAGGTTTCTTTTAACGGGGATAATCTAACTTTTGATTGTAAGGTGGTCACACGTTATGGCAATTTTCAGCTGAGAAAGGAGTGGAATGAGGATGTATGAGGATCAGACGTATGAGGCTCTTTTGGAGCGAATGCTGGACCGGGTTCCGTCAGGTTTGGATAAACGCGAGGGCAGCATCATTTATGACGCGCTTGCTCCAGCAGCAGCAGAGCTTGCGCAGATGTACATTGAGCTGGATGTGAATAATAATCTGTATTTTGCAGATACGGCTACCGGAGAGTACTTGGAGAGAAGTATCGCCTGGTCAGGAATTGTAAGGCGTGAAGCGAGTAAGGCGCAGCTGAAGGGGATTTTTTATAAAGCGGATGGAGGATTTGTGGATGTTCCTCTAGGCAGCCGCTTCTCTCTCGATATGCTGAATTATATTGCCGTGGAGAAGTTATCTCCTGGAGTGTATCGGCTGGAAAGTGAAACTGCTGGAGAAGAAGGAAGTCGATACTTCGGCTCTTTGCTGCCAGTGGATTATATTTCAGACCTTGCGCGTGGGGAAATAGCTGCTCTATTGATTCCCGGAGAGAACGAAGAAACCGATGAATCGCTACGCCAACGTTATTTGGATTCAGCCAGGCGCCCAGCTACTAGCGGCAATAAATATCACTATATGGAGTGGGCGATGCAGGTTGTGGGGGTGGGGGCTGCACGTGTTTTTCCGTTATGGAACGGTCCAAAGACGGTGAAGGTGATCATCGTAGATGCCGAGAAACGTCCTGCTTCTGAGCTGCTAGCAGCGAAGGTTCAGCAATATATCGATCCCGTCTCAGGAGCGGGCGAAGGACAAGCCCCTGTGGGTGCTGTTGTAACGGTTGCCTCGGCAACGGGCAAAAGTATCAATATAAGTGCAAAAGTAACCCTCGCATCAGGCTATGCGCTGCAAGTTGTTAATGAAGAATTCAAAGTAATTCTTGAGAGCTATCGCAAAGAGAAGGCTTTTTCAGCAACCTATATCAGTCAGTCTGTAATCGGGGCACTATTGCTAGCTACTGAGGGAGTCGCGGATTACAGTGAGCTGAAGCTGAACGGTGGAGCGGGCAACGTAATGTTGAACGTAGAAGAAGTACCGTTGTTCGGCAATGTTTTACTGGAGGTGTAGCATGGGGTATCCAGAGCAGATTGATATATTTCAAGACAAGCTTAATAAAAAAGCAAACGGTGGCAGCTATGTAATTGAAGAGAGATTACCGCTTGAAAATGGCATGTACAATGGTGTGCTTGCGCATGACAACATTAATAATCAGACCATCGCCGTGTACACAGGATCACAGTATTCAGGGATTGAACTACGTAATTTTACGGTGTCTTTTCCGGATGAGGCGCCGTGGCGGCGGTTGATTAAGATTTTTGCCGATGTGCCAGAGGTTTATGTGACTTACGAAACCCCCGGCGATACCGTTGAAGCAGAGGATATTAATGGTTTGCAAGGTAGCCTTACAGCCGTACAAAGTGAACTAGAGCGTTATAAGAGCAAGGGCCAGATTGACGGAGGATCATTTAGAAGAGAGGTGTAAAATGGCACAGACCATACAAATAAAGCGGGGTACTAAGGCTGAACTAACGAGTTATGGAGTCTTGAAGGCGGGTGAGCTTGGTTTTTGCAGTGATACTAAGGAAGTTTATATTGGTGACGGCACGTCTAATTCCATGGTCGGAAGGGCGCTATCGGGTCCAGAAGCTTCGCGTCCGGTTGCAGGAGCCGTTGGCCGTTTGTATTACGTGACTACGGGGACGAATAGCGGATATTTATATTTTGATGATGGGGCTGCTTGGCGGCGGGTGAATGCGCAGAAGCTTAGCGATCTGACAGGTACAATTGACGATATCGCTGATGGAGCAACTTATGCGAAGGTGCTTAAAGCGGATATTAGTGCGGGACATATCAACAAAGTATCAGATGGTACGAACGTAAAGACTGCGGCTGAGATTAAGACTCACATTGACGATGTGACCAAGCATCGGACGATCAATGATGCCGGGACTACGATTACAGACTTGTGGTCTGCACAGAAGATTAAAAATGAAATTGAGCTGGCCAAGCATAACATCGAACCGCAAGCGTCGGTAAAAGATCAGAACCTGCTGGCTCCACCTGCCAGTCCGGTTGAGGGGGATCGATATATTATTCCAGCAGGGGCAATCGGGGCATGGGCGGGGAAAACGAATCAAATTGTTGAGTACCAATCTGCTGCATGGGTATTTTATGTTCCTGCCGTAGGCTGGACCGCTTATGTCGATGATGAGCAGAAGATTTATAGCTGGAATGGCAGCGCATGGGTTCGCACGGGTGGTGCGTTACAGACCATTACAGCTGGAAACGGACTGATTGGTGGTGGTCAGGCCGATGCTGTGACGCTGAATATTGGTGCAGGCAACGGGATCACGGTTACTGCAGACGCGATTGCGGTTACAGCTGGAAAAGGGATCACTGTAGATGGAACCGGTGTAGCTGTAAGTGTGGATGGAAGCAGCATCATTTATGATGCTGCGAATGGCAATAAACTTACTGTAGCCAGTATTGATGGCGGAACATTCTAGGGGGCGGGACAATGGCTTTAAAGACATTGATTCAAATACGCCGCGGCTTGGAAAGTGCGATTGGCGCACTGGCTATTGGTGAGCTTGGCTACTGTACTGACACTGGTAAGCTATATATCGGTTCTGCTGCTGGGAATGTCTTGCTAGTTGCGGCACAAAGTACCGGGGACATGCTGAAAAGCATTTACGATACGAATAACAATGGCAAGGTGGATTTTGCGCAACAAGCGGATAGTGTAGCTTGGACGGGGGTAGCGGGGAAGCCATCCGTGTTTCCTCCAGCGGCGCATACACATGATTATTTGCCCAAAGGGCCCCTAACCTGGAATCAACTGAAGGGGGTGTGAGGATGAGTTACGGCAGCTCTTTATTCAGCGAATTATTGTATTCCGCAGATGAAGATTCGAATCATCCGGGTGAAGTCGAGGCGCCTGATCTAATGCAGTATTTGCCGGATTATTATAAAGATGTCCGCGAAATGGAGAAGCTTCAGGAGACCATCGGGCTAGAAATTGGTGGACTGAAGGTAGGTACTATAGATGTACTGGATCAGGCATTTGTTGAAACGGCAACGGTAAGCCTTGGACGTTGGGAAGCTGAGCTTGGACTAAATATTGATTCATCTAAGTCATATGCCACACGCCGAGAGATGATTAAGGCGAAGCTGCGTGGAAACGGGACAACAACGCCGGAGATGATCCAGCGGACGGCGTCCGCTTTTTCGGGTGGCGTGGTTGAAGTGAAAGAAGTGCCTGATGAGTATCGTTTTGAGATCCATTTTGTAAGTACGCTGGGCATTCCTCCCAATATGGCAGGGTTGATTCAAATCATCGAAGAGATTAAACCTGCGCATTTGGCTTATGAATTTGTGTTCAGCTATACCTGGTGGGACTCCGTTAAGGTTTTGACTTGGGAGAATGCTCACAGTAAGACATGGAACGAATTACGAACTTATAGATAGGAGAGTGACACATGCAAACCACAGGAAATTTGGGATTAAAGAAGCCCGAGGGAACAGATATCGTTGATATTACCGATCTGAACGGAAATATGGATATCTTGGATAATTCCGTTAATGGCAAAGTTGATAAGGTTACTGGTAAGCAGCTGTCCACGAATGATTACACCGCAGCTGAGAAAACGAAGTTGGCGGGGGTTGCTACGGGGGCAACGAATTATACCCACCCAGCTACCCACCCAGCAGCTATTATTGTTCAAGACGCTAGTAATCGGTTTGTTACAGATGCTGAAAAGACGGCGTGGAATGCTAAAGAGACTCCAGCTGGCGCTCAGGCAAAAGCGGACGCAGCGGTCGCGGCGGGAAAAGCGGACTATATTCGTCAGCCGGGGTATGCTGCCACTAGTGGCACAGCTACAGCTTATAGTGCAGTTCTAGCCCCAGCGCCTACGACAATCCCGGATGGATTCGGTATCACTATCGTTCCACACGTAACCAATGGTGCAAGCCCTACGCTCAGTGTTAACGGACTTGCAGCGGCGCCTCTTAAAGATCAAAAAGGCGTAGCTTATGCAACTGGGAAGCTCATCGCTGGGAAACCTTATACGTTCCGGCGTGTGGGTACGGATTTTTTGGCAGATAGCGCGGGTGGCTCTGGTAATGCGGTAGCAGGAGACATTCGCGCAGGAAAAACGGCGGCAACAGACGCAGGGGATATTACAGGCACACTCCCGGTTCAAGCTGGTGGTACGGTCACTCCAGGAGCAACTGCTGTCGTTAAGGCAGCCGGAATTTATGATGCAGCTATCACGGTTGCAGCTGTTACGGTGCCAGCAGATAAGGTGCTTGCAGGAACTACAATCGCTGGTACTGCTGGTACTTTGCCCTTAAGAAATTCAACTAACGGTGCAAGTGGCACAGGTGGGCATCATGTAGCTTCTGACCAAACTGTTGGTGCATATTCAGCTGGTGATGGTCAAAATTATGTATATTTAAAACCAAACCCAGGTGGAGGGGGTGCTGTTGCATATGAGGGGGATGTTTGGGTGAGAGCGGCGGCTCCCGACCTGTTGCCACAGAATTTCTTAGGAGGAAAAACTGTTCTAGGTATGGCTGGCGGGATACCTGATTATTCAGCGTATCCTCACAATGGGGGATATATCACATCAAAAAACACTAGAGGTGATAGCGCGGGAAGTCTAGTAGTATCACCACCTACAGGATTTTATAAAGAGGGCTTAAATAGTATGGGATTCGGTGCGATTATATCGACAGACGGTAACTATGTACCTTGGAACATTCGTGCTGGTGTTTCTATTTTTGGTGTGACTGGAACATTACAACCTCTTCAATCCGCAAGAGGAATGGTTTGGGGGAGTGGGTCAATAACAATTACAGGGCTAAGTTTTACTCCAAAAGTATTCACCTTTTCTTACAACGAAGCTAGCACAACTGGATGGACTAATGTGAATGGTTTTTGGGTTGATGATGCTATAACTATAAGAGGCAATATATATGGTGTTACAGTCGGCGGCAGCAGTATACCGGTTACTTTTACACCTACTGCAGGCGGTATTACCGTAACTAATTCATATAATCAGATTGTAGCTCAAGAATATAAATGGGTGGCTTGGGGCTAAGAAAGGGAGTGAATATAAATGCAAATAGGCAGAAAAATTTATTATGATAACGTCACAGGTAACGTATTAGTTGATACCGGAGAGCGGTCCGGCGATGTGGTGGAGACAACACAGGCGTTGGATTTGACAGTCTATAAAGCACTAGCCGAGCGCGTAGCGGAAACGGTGGGGTGCTTAGAGCTTGATTACGAGCAATACAAGCAAGACTTTGCAGCGTGCAGCGGCTACAAGGTAAGCATCGAAACGGGAAGATTGGAGTTTAGCTATCCTGACCCTAACATCGAACCAGACGAGCCGCAAGCGCTTGTATATCAAGTACCTATGTCCGAGCGTATCAAGCTTGTGGAGTCCGATAATGCCGGGCTGACGCTAGAACTAGCGCAAACACAGGCTAGACTCAACCAGGCGGAACAAGACCACGCCGACTTGCTGCGCACTCTTGTAACGGGAGGTGTATTATAATGGATTGGTACGCAATCATTAAAAGCTATTATGACGCAGGATGTTATTCAAAGGATCAAGTTCAAGTATTTGTAACTGCCAACAAGATCACATCAGAGCAAGCTATAGAGATTACAGATAGCGCCATATAGTAGGCGCTTTTATTTTGCCCTTGTATCTGCTACGAGGGCTGTTTTATTTATCACTTTAGAAGGGGGCTGTTATATGACCATTGTGGGAGTAAATTCAGGAGGAGGCGATGCTGAAGCAGCGCCCATTGAGCACCGTTTAGAAGATGTTGAAAATAGACTTGTAGTCATCCAAGACGAGATTTTTAGATTTGGAACGGAACATCTAAGTTTTAGTAATGAGCTTCTAATATTAAAAGAAAAACAATCACGCCATGAGGAAGATGTGAAGCAAATTAAACAATCAACAATAGAAATGAAAATTCAATTTAACGAGATTATGAGGCGTTGGGACACTTTAGACTCACGTGTGTTCCAGCTATTGCAACAATCTCAGACGGACAGTAAGAGCGAACGAAAAGTGTTTGTTGATCTACTTAAATACGTTCTGGCGGGTACTATCTTTGCTATTATTGCCTTTTTATTTAAAGGAGGGGTATAGATGCTCACATTGTCCCAAATTAAAGAAAAATCAAGTAAACGCTTAACCAACCTACACCCCATAGTCCGTTCCGCTGCTACTGCTCTAATCGAACGTTGCTACAAACTCAACATCTCCATTCTCATTACGCAAGGACTTCGCACAATTGCGGAGCAGGATGCTCTTTACGCACAAGGACGCACTAAGCCTGGAGCGATTGTGACCAATGCGCGTGGCGGGTACAGCTACCACAATTATGGATTAGCCGTAGACTTTGCTCTTTTGTTACCCAGTGGATCGAGTGTGTCATGGGATATGTGCCGGGACGGTAATAACAACCAGATTGCAGATTGGCAGGAGGTTGTGAGAGAGGCGAAGACACTGGGCTTTGAGTGGGGAGGCGATTGGACGAGCTTTAAGGACTACCCGCATTTTCAAATGACGTTTGGCTTAACGCTCACTCAGTTACGTGCAGGGGGCAAGCCCTCAATATCCGCAGTGGAGGCCGCGTACAAGATCATCAATCGGAAGGTGGAGGAAGAATTGAAGAGCGAGGTTATTGCTGTCGTAAAGGTTAACGGGGTTAAGATTGCAGATGGAGTGCTTGAAAAAGGTATAACCTACGTTCCCGTACGTGTTATTGCAGAAGCGCTAGGCGCACAGGTAGGTTATAATTCCGCCACTAGAACGGTTGAGATTACAAGTATTCACTAAGGAGGTATCTAACATGGAAACTATAGAGATTTTAGATGATGTTATGGCGTTTGCTTCTATATTAGCTGTATTCGTACTGGCTCTGGTTCAATTGGTCAAAAATAGTATCAATATCCCGCGTAATGCAGTCCCGATTATTGGACTATTAATAGGTTTGCTCATCGGAGCGGCAGCGTATCCTTTTACCGAACTGGATATCGTCCTTCGCCTTTGGGCTGGGGGGGTGGCTGGTTTATCTGCGACGGGGTTGTTTGAGCTAGCTTTTAAGGATCGTCCGGGGACGACGAAAGAATAGATGGATATTAGGTTCAAATCATAAAAAAGGGCTGTTCCAAAAAGTCTGAATAGACCTAAGGAAGAGCCCCATTGTTTCCATCACAAGATTACATAGTTAAGCTTCAGAACGAAAGCGTATTACCCGGAAGTAAAGAGTACAGTCCTGCAAAACCTTCTCCTTCTAATATAGAAGTAACATGATCGATATGCGATTTGGGAGCATGAACGAGTACCGTCCGGCGGCTGGGAAGCGTTTGGAGCATGTCTCGAATGTCTGGCAAGCCTTGATGGACTTTATAGCGTATGAGTGAAACTTTACATCTCGTGTTGCTAGATTGCTCTACCATAGAATGTTTAACGAGACGGTGTCCCAGGCTACCCGCTGCCAAATGTCCCGTAAAAATCACATGGTTGTCAGGAGAAGCAGAGAGCTGATGAAAGTACTCTTGTGCTTTTGCCGACTGCATCATCCCATCATTGGTAAATACGATTGCGCCCTTGAGATTCAATAATGCCTTTGCGCGGTCGTCTGGGTTAGATACAATACACAAGTTCTTTCTATTAAAAAGCATATCTACGCGCTGAATAGCGTCCTCTTTCAGCCATTCGGCCTTATCGCTCAAACCTCTTAACGGTGCTACGAGCTCTTCTTCGACGATCAGCGGATCATCTGGGAAGCACTCGCTTGCCCATACGATCAATTCCTGGCTTCTGCCATGGATAGGTACCGGAAGGAGGATTGAACCCCCTTTTTGCAGAGTGCTACAGATAGCTGACTCTAATTGCTGTAACTTTACAAGCTGCTCATCAGGATCCGCGCCGTAGGCGGCATCGATAATGGATAGATCGACGGCATCTTTAGCTCCGGCTTCCACAATCGTTGGTGAATCTGCCATGAGCAGCAGCGACTCCTTCGTATAATCGCCTGAGAAAAATACGATTGTTCCATCCCATTCGAGGATCAGCCAAACCGAACCTGCTAAATGTCCGCTTCGCCCCCATTGTACTCGAAGATTAGGTGCAACCCTCAGCCAAGTCTGAGGGGGGATATGCTCTTCCAAATACATGAACTGAATAGATTGCTTATCTATTTCTCCATAAGGTAATGATGCGGACTGAGCAGCCACATATTTATCCCAAGCTTCGAAATAATCGGGTAGCTGTTTAACGGTAGCTTTCGTTGTCCATACCTTACCTGAATATCCGTACTTATATAGTAGGGGAAGGGCTATGGAATGATCCTCATGCGCATGAGACAGAAATACGGCCTGCAAATGAGGAATGATATCTGTATCTAGCAGGGGGTATTCACCTGGGCCTTCTTTTTTTACACCACAATCGAGTAGAATCCCAGCTTTCCCACCCTTGTTCTGCAAAAGATAGGAGGAACGGCCATGCTCTCCGGCCCCTCCCCAAATCGTTAGTGTGCTCATTGTTGTCTCCGCTTTCTATCTGGGCTTAAATATTCTAAGACTAGTAGTAATATAGTGGTAACGCCTACAGAGATTACGGCCATGGCCATCCCCATCGCTACTGCACCTTGTTCAAACTGGGCAAAAATATAGGTCGCCGATGTCTGCATTGAAGGTGGAAGAATGAGTAAGGAGGCTACCAGTTCCCGATTGGAAATGGTAAAGGTCATCATCCAGCCAGCCACCATCCCCGGAAGGATGAGAGGGAGCAGGATACGGCGGAACACATAAAGCTTGCTTCCACCAAATACTTGTCCCGCTTGCATGAGGGAAGAATCGATCTGCCCGTAGCTTGCTTTTACATATTGAACGGTATAGGGGATGAACAGCACAACATAGGTTAGCACAACCATCCAGTAGGTATTATAGAGCGGGATAGGCATCCAGCGAGCATTCCAAAGCAGAATTAATCCCACTACGATTACAATTCCAGGAACAGTGTTGGGAAGCAAACTGAACAGATCTGTAATTTTCTGCTTGAATGTAGCTCCTTTTCCTACGGTTAAAGCAAACCAAGTCCCAAGAATAACCGCGATACTAGAAGCAACGATAGCTAATGTGAAGCTATTTAATAAGGCTTCAAGACCTTGAGAACCGGGTGATAGCAGCTCGGCATAATGTTTGAAGGTTAAATTGCTCCAAGATACGCCTTCTCCGCGCAGCTTCAATAATGAGGCTGTAATGATCGAGAAATAAGGAATGCCGATAGATGATAGAAGTAATAAAATAACATACCCCCAACTAAGAACCCCTACGATTCCCGTGCTCTTATAACGTTTAGTGCGCGTCCCTTTTCCTCCAATTAGGCGGTAAGAGAAACGGCTGCTAATTAGAGTCTGGATGTACCACATGACTAGACAAACTCCGAGCAACAAGGACGCTAGTGAAGTAGCTTTTCCAAAATCTATCGGCCAGCTAGAGATATACTTATGGATCTCAGAGGTCAGAACGTAAAAGCCGATCCTACGACCAAAGGTCGCAGGGGTACCAAATTCGGCAATCGTTTTGACGAAGATGAGAAGAGCTCCAAGCCCATAGCTGGATAATAGCAAGGGAATGATTACTCTTTTAAATCTGTAAAAGAACGGAGCACCATGAACAGAGGCTGCTTCCTCCAGATTGCCCCCGATCTGCAAAAGTGCATTACGCAGCAGTAAATACAGGAAGGGGAATAAATGCAGGCTCATGATCAGCACCATCCCTCCATAGCTAAAGAAGTACGGAGTCAGCACGGAGGATACAGGTAGAAATTGCTCCATATACCCACCTGTCTGCATAAACAACATCCAACCCATAGAACCAATGTATGGTGGTGTCATAAACGGGATTAACAGCACGACATCGAGCCAGTTATGATGCCCTAAGTCCGTCTTAGCCATAATCCACGCCAGAGGTAGTGCAAATAGCGTAGTTAGTAGAATGACGCTTACCCCAAGCCCGATAGAATTCAGCAGTACCTCTACCAGATCATGACTACCCATAATAGTTCGTAATGGCGCGGCTATATCCAGCTGCTCATTCGGATAAATACTGGTCCAGAAGATGAGCAGGAGTGGCAGCAGTACAAGCACTGTCAGTATAAATAAAGCAAGTCCGCCGCTCACCCATTTAAATGAGCGCAAAGAGTTAATATTCATTACGCTTATTTAAAAATTTGTGTGAATGTTGAGGAAACTTCATCACTGTGTTCGTTCATCCATTCCCATTTCACATCAAATGTCTTAATTTCTTCGAGATTTGCACGATTCTCTGCTTTCACATCGGTTCTGCCTGGCAGCAAGTAAGCTTTGGCAACAAGCGCTTGAGCTTCATCGGATAGAAGATAGTCGATAAAAGCTTTAGCATTATCTACATTCGGGCTTGTCTTAATAATCGCAGCTGGACGAGGGCTGATTACGGTTCCTTCAGCAGGGTAGACGATATCTACAGGCTCTCCGTCAGCTTTTGCTTTATAAGCCATGTAATCTACACCTGCGGCAACGACGGATTTAGCACCGGTAATCACCGGATCAAGTGCCTCTTGATTGGCGCCCGCCATCGCTACTTCATTGCTTTTATATTGTTTAAAAAGATCCCAGCCACTGTCCCCTTTAGCACTTAAATACCCAGTCATGAAATCAAGAGCCGAGCCTGATAGCGAAGGGTCTGGAATATTGACGGTTCCTTTCCATTCCGCTTTGGTGAGGTCATCCCATGAGGTCGGTGGTGTGCTAACTTTTTTGGTATTGTAGACAATCCCTAGTGCGGATGCGCTATAGCTGAAATAATTTCCATCTGCTGTGTCTGACCAATCGCTAACGAGCTTATCTGCATTAACCGCCTCTTTAAATGGAAGTAATAATCCATCTTTCTTCATCCCTTGCATGGACGGAAGGGAAGCTAGAACGACAACATCGACAACTGGGTTGGACTTCTCAGCTTCCATACGGGCTAATATTTTTCCGGTTGTGCCTTGGAACATTTCGACCTTAACACCGGTTTTGGCTTCAAAGCCTGCTTTAATTTTATTGGCTAGACCCTCAGGACCTGCACTGTAGACAACAAGTTTGCCACTCAGAGATTTCTCTGTTGGTTGTGGTGCTTCAGTTTGAGCTGTAGTGTTAGCATTTGAAGTTGGGTTACTTGCGTTAGCTGCAGGCGTGTTAGAGGAGCTACAGCCAGCTAAAATCGCACCGATTATAGTTGTTAGAAGAAGTGTACTAAGTCCTTTAGTATTATTTATTGCTTTCAATTTGAATGCCTCCCAAATATTTTTTTGTGCATCTTGCTGCATGGAACAGCATTAAACATAGCTATTCCATGCAGTGGACGCTTAATTCAGATGATGGATCTGATGCTGAGAAGCATAGATCTGAATCGTTTCTCCAACAGGTAAACGTTGATCATGATAAGCGGTCCAAGTGATTCCATTCTCCATGTCCAGAATGACTTCATAACGGTCACCCATATAGCTCACATGTCGAATAGTCCCTGTAAAAGGTAGAGAGGAAGCATCCTCCTGAGACCAACGTAAATGTTCCGGACGAAGCATTTGCTTATCAGGAACGATCCAGTTGGATTTTCCAATAAAATGAGCTACAAAGGGATGATTTGGTTTCTGATAAATCTCCTCAGGAGAGCCTGTTTGTAAAATCGTGCCGCCCTGCATAACGACCACTTCATCTGACATAGACATCGCCTCGGTTTGATCATGGGTAACATATAAAGCGGTAATGCCCATGTTCCTCACCAAGGAGGTTAACTCCAGCCTCATTTCATCTCGCAAGACCGCATCCAGCGCACTTAAAGGCTCATCGAACAATACGAGCTGGGGTCTAGTAACTACGGCTCTGGCGAAAGCAACCCGCTGCTGTTGTCCACCGGACAGCTGATGGGGAAAGCGTAGCTCGAGTCCTTCCAGCTTTACAGAACGAAGGGCTTGCTGAACCCTAATCCGTAAATCTTTCTTCTGCTTAGAGGCTCGAAGTCCGAAGGCGACATTCTCGAAGACAGTCAGATGCGGCCAGAGTGCGAAATCTTGAAAGACCATGCCAAAGTTGCGGCTATGGATCGGGCGACTAATTCTTTTGTTGCCTGAGAAAATAAACTCCTCATCCATTAGGATTTCTCCCGCATCCGGTGTTTCTAGCCCAGCAATCAGACGGAGTAGTGTCGTCTTTCCACAACCTGAAGGACCGAGTAATGTCGTAAAGCTTCCAGCGGGAATCTTCAGATCTGCCGCCTTCAAAGCATGCACATCTCCGAATTTCTTTTCCAAACTGTGGATTGTAATTTCCTTCATCTCTATCTACCTGCCTGTTCTTAAGCTTGTTCTTAGTGTAAAGGTAAAGAATTCCCGCTATATTTGCTGAATGTAACTGTGATATTAACTTTTTTGCCGATTTATTTTAACATTCATAGAATTCTTCTATGGTACCGTTTAGGGAATAGGCGAGGGAGTGGAGAAAAATGAACCTAAATTTAATCAAGCTGGAAATCGTAGAACTGCTAAATAAACATAAGAAAATAACTACAGTAGCCGATAAACTCGGACTGAAGCAGCCCACTGTTACGTACCATTTGAAGAATTTAGAGCAGCAATTGGGGGAGAAGTTATTTGAATCCAGAATGGATAAAATGATTCTTACGGAGAGTGGAAAAGCGTTTCTTCATTATGCGACTAAAATCAATGCACTAGCTGCAGAAGCGGAGCGGGTTGTAAAAGAGTTCAGTCAGGCGGGTCGCGGAACGCTTAAGATTGGTGCGAGCTACGTTCCAGCTACTTATATTCTTCCGAAAATATTGGGGCTGTTTGGAGAACAACATCCGGGGATTACGATCTCTTTATCGGTTAAGCCTTCCCCTGTAATCAAAGAAATGCTGGCTAGCCATGAGATTGACCTTGGTATTTTGTCTACAGAATCTTTTTATCTGCCTGATTTGCATACTCAAGCCTTGTGTGAGGACGAACTCGTGCTTGTATTTGCGCCATCTCATGAATTTGCTTCGTTTTCTAATCTAAACCCGGCTATGATTGCTTCTGCGAGTTTTATATTACATGACAAGGAATCAAGTACACGCCAACTGACGGATAAATGGTTTGAGCGGGAGGGGAATGAGCCGAGGACCTATATTTTACTGGATTCACTGGAGGCCATAAAGCAATCGCTTATGAGTGGAAGGTACGTTTCGTTTATATCGCGTCTTGCTGTGGAGGATGAAGTAGCCAGAGGAAGATTGCTAATGCGCACCATTCCAGATTATAATTTTCAAAGACATATTTATTATTCGTATAACCGTGATCGTCATTATTCTCCGCTTATTGGTCTGTTCATCGATCAGATTCGAACGCTCCGTATTTAAATACACATAATGAAGGTATGCTAGAGCCATTATATATAAGAAAGAATACATAAAATATAAGGACTGTATAAATTGAGAAATTGGTGTATAATCTTAGATGCTGTGTCGCTTTACAGCGCAAAATAGTTGGAGATTTTCACGCAGTTTTATTGTATGATATGAGGAAAGCTTTAATAGGCGATTTTTAGACAGACAATAATTAACACATTGATCCGGAAGAGAATGGGGGGAGCAGCATGACCGAACTTACGACTACCGTCAGCAAAAGCAACTCTAACAATCTGCTGCGACGGGACGTACGGTTCTTGGGGAACATTTTAGGAGAGGTCTTGGTTCACCAAGGCGGTAACGAACTACTAGAGATCGTGGAGAAAATTCGCGAAACCAGTAAATCGCTGCGCTCACTATTTTTACCTGAACTGCACAGTGAATTTAAGGAGTTAATCAATTCTTTGGATCCAGAGAACCGTCATCAGGTAATAAGAGCGTTTGCTATTTATTTTCAGCTCGTGAATATTGCCGAACAGAACCATCGGATTCGCCGCAAACGTGACTATGAACGTTCAGCTGGGGAGACAGTCCAACCCGGTTCTATAGAAAGCGCGATTAAAGAGCTTCGTGAACGTGATTTCTCTCATGAGGAAGTTAACGAGATTATTGCAGGATTATCTCTGGAACTTGTAATGACGGCACATCCAACGGAAGCTATGCGCCGTGCTATTCTCGATATTCATAAGCGGATATCTGATGATGTTATGGGTCTGGATAACCCTACCTTAACCTTCCGGGAGCGTGAACAGCTCCGTGAGAAGCTATTAAATGAAGTGATTACGCTATGGCAAACGGATGAACTGCGTGACCGTAAGCCTACCGTACTAGATGAAGTACGTAATGGGATGTACTATTTCCATGAGACGATCTTCCATGTATTGCCCGATGTTTATCAGGAACTTGAACGTTGTCTCAGTAAATACTACCCAGGGCAGAATTGGCATGTACCAACCTACTTGCGTTTTGGCTCATGGATTGGTGGAGACCGTGACGGTAACCCTTCGGTAACTTCTACAGTTACTTCACAGACCTTGCGCATGCAGCGTAAGCTGGCGATTCGGGAATATCAACGGATTATGCGTGAACTCATGAAATATCTAAGCTTTAGCACAAGTATTGTTAAGGTGACGCCTGAGCTAGCCGCATCCATTGAAGCTGATCGTGAGATCATTAATCTTGGCAAGATGGAAGAATGGCGCAATGACAATGAACCTTACCGTATTAAACTTAGCTATATGATCTCCAAGACACAAAATGTTCTGGATGATGAGAAAAAAGATACTCCTGAGCGTTATTCTACACCTGAAGAGTTTATCGATGATTTGAACGTGATTGACCGCAGCTTACGGCATCACTATGCCGATTATGTGGCCGACACTTATATTAAGAAATTGATCCGCCAAGTGGAGCTGTTCGGCTTCCATACGGCGACACTTGATGTGCGTCAGCACAGTCAAGAACATGAGAATGCCATGACTGAAATTCTGGCGAAAATGAATATTACACCGGACTACTCCAAACTGTCTGAGAATGAGAAGATTGAGCTGCTGGAGAAGCTGTTGAATGATCCACGTCCAATCACTTCTTCTTATCAGACGTATAGTGAGGGAACTGAGGAATGTCTTGCTGTGTACCGGACGATCTTTGCTTCGCAAGAAGAGTACGGCAAACAGTGTATCACCAGTTACCTGATCAGTATGGCAGAAGCGGCAAGCGACATTCTGGAGGTTATGGTCTTCTCCAAAGAGGTAGGACTATTCCGCAAAGATAACGACGGTACTGTCGTATGCACGCTGCAAGCTGTGCCACTTTTTGAAACGATTGATGATTTGCATGAAGCCCCACAAATTATGAATAGACTGCTCAGCATGCCTATCTACCGCGATGCAGTAAGAGCAATGAATGATTTGCAGGAAATCATGCTTGGATATTCAGATAGTAACAAAGATGGCGGTGTGGTCACTGCGAACTGGGAACTGCGTGTTGCTCTGAAAGAGATTACAGCTACAGCCGATAAGTTCGGAATCAAGCTGAAGTTCTTCCACGGACGTGGTGGAGCGCTCGGACGTGGTGGCATGCCGCTTAACCGCAGCATTCTTGCTCAGCCAGCCTCAACGATTGGCGGCGGGATTAAGATCACAGAGCAGGGAGAAGTTATCTCCTCCCGCTATTCAATGCAAGGGATTGCTTACCGCAGTCTAGAGCAAGCGACATCTGCGCTTGTGACTGCAGCGATTAATGCAAGAATTCCGCAAGCGGATCTATATGAAGAGAAGTGGGATGAGATTGTTGCCCGTATCTCTGAAGTTTCGCTTCACAAATATCAGGATTTGATTTTCCGTGATCCGGACTTCCTGACGTACTTCAAAGAATCAACACCTCTGCCTGAGGTTGGAGAGCTTAACATTGGTTCACGTCCTTCTAAACGGAAGAACAGTGACCGCTTTGAAGACTTGCGTGCCATTCCGTGGGTATTTGCATGGACACAAAGCCGTTATTTGCTTCCTGCATGGTATGCTGCTGGAACCGGACTGCAGAGTTTCTATGAGGGTAAGGAAGAGAATCTGAAGATTATGCAGCATATGTATGAGAACTTCTCATTCTTTACTACACTGATAGATACGCTGCAAATGGCTATCTCAAAAGCAGACTTGATCATTGCTAAGGAATACGCCAGCATGGGCAAGAACGAGGAAGCGCGTCAACGGATCTTTGGCCAGATTGAAGATGAATTCAAACTGACCTCTGAGCTGATCCTGAAGATTACTGGCCAGCAGGATATTCTGGATAACGTCCCTGTGATTCAGGAGTCGATCAGACTCCGCAATCCTTACGTTGATCCACTTAGCTACTTGCAGGTTCAGTTGCTATCTGAGCTTAGAGCGCTCCGTGAAGTCGATGGAGACGATAGCGAGTTGCTCCGCGAAGTATTGCTTACCATCAATGGCATTGCCGCTGGTCTTCGGAATACCGGCTGATATAGTCTTAACACAAAAAGTCCGCCCTTTATTAGGGCGGACTTTTTGTGCTTGTATAGGAAATTATGCAGTATCCGGCAGATTCTAAAAGATTACTTTCATGGATTCATGGAAATGCACGGTCATCATCTGACCAATATTCTTCATAAGAAGCATTATAGACCGAAATAAAGCGATGCGCTATGGCACACACGTTATGGACTTTGCCATGAATGTGTGCAAAGGATACACAAAAGGAGCGCCGGAGCCCGTGTTTGTTTGCTTCTTTATAGGAATTACTGTCTGCTCGCACACATTAACATTTTTAAGTTTCATATTTCTCTGCTTTAGGGTCAAAATGCTGAATTAAAGGGAATTATTACCCGTAAATCGGTATTATAAGGTCATTTCGATAAAATATAGGGAATTGTTCCCTTTATATCAGCTGAACTTGGTATAATTAATTGAATTTGGCCAATATACAGGGAGAAATTCCTTATAACTTGGTCATAAAACAGCTGTGACCTAATTTATAGGGAGGTTTTCCCTATAACTCGTTCCATCAAAATGAAATCCTCAACCTACATTGGAGTCCATACACGCCAAATCACCGAAAACCCTGCGGAAAGTACAACAATGTCTGCTCCATATGCGACAAATTTAAACTAACAGAAGCCTATTCAACCGACGGGATGATTTTGTTGCCTAATACGAGTTACTTTGCTCATAAAACTAAATATTGTGCTGCGAAGTGATTCTTTTGTCCTGAAAAATATTGTGGTGCTTTGCCCAATATTGATCTTTCTTGCACCACCCATGTAACCGAGATGTAGTCCGAGGGAAATGATAAGAATAATAAATTCGGGTGAAAGAGGGCATGGAGAAGAATTTTGGAACTGTAGGAGCGAATGCGATCGCCTTTATCCTCAGATTTCGACCGCTATATGCGGTTTATAATCAGGAAATCAGAGGATAACAGCGACCGAAAGTCCAACATTCTTAGGAATGTCATTGTATTCACCCTATCTTTTATTCCTAGAAATTAACTCAGTTTACAGAGAAGGTTACAATACAATCCTTGATTTTTACACAAACTTGAATTACGATTTAATTGCTTGTACCGTGGATATTTGAAAATAAATACCAAGGGCGGCAAGTCTGGGGGAGTTAACAGGTGGAGAATTTGGAAGGCAGATTGACAAAGCTCGCCTTAAAAGGCGACCAAAGAGCATTTGCCGAGCTTGTGGAACTATATAAAGACAAAATATATCATCTGGCGTACCGGATGCTGAACAATCGCCATGAGGCGGAGGATATTGTTCAGGAGACCTTTTTGCGCGTGTATAGAAACTTGGATCGGTATGATGACAAACAGAAGTTCTCTACCTGGATTTATCGGATTGGAACGAACCTCTGTATTGATAGATTACGCAAACGGAAACCAACCTATTCGCTCGATGCAGATATGAACGATCAGGAGGGCCTTGACGGCTATTCGTTGATTCCAAGTGATAATGTAACACCTGAGACCGAATTACTGCTCTCTGAGACGCAGGGGCTAATCTATGAGGCCATTGACAGTCTGCCTGTGAAATACAGGTCTGTGATGATTCTTAGATACCTGCAGGATTTGTCGCTTCAGGAAATAAGTGATGTGCTCGACATGCCTGTAACCACGATTAAGACGCGTGTACACAGAGGTCGTGAGTTTTTACGTAAAAAATTAGGCCCTAAAATGTAAAAATAGATTTTTTTTATGAAACATCTTTGGGAGAGCGACGTATGTAAGTTAAGCAAGTCTTATGTGTCCTGACCCTTTGTCTTAGGATAATTAAATAGCACTCATGAAAGGATTGGCTCCTATGGAATGCAAACTGGCCGTCTCTATGATGCACGACTACTTGGATGACGACTTGCCCGATCAGCAGCAGAGGGAATTGAAGGAGCATCTTCTATCCTGTCCAGATTGCCGTGCAAAGTTTAAAGAATTAGAACAGACAGATATGTTGATGTTCTCCCTAATGCATCAGAATCCTGTTGCCTCAGATGATCTTGTGAGCCGGATAATGAGTTCATTGCCAAAGACCAAGAAAGAAAATGCTTTTGTTACCTGGATCAAGAGACACCCTGCACTTACAGCGGCATCTCTGTTTCTAGTCGTAATGCTGATGAGCTCCGTAACCTTTTGGAGTCCAGATAGACAACTTGTAGTTAGAGGTGCAGATCTGGATCAAGTGGTCATCAAAGGGGATACTGTAATCGTACCTTCCGGCAAGATTATTACCGGTGACCTTACCATAGAGAATGGTAAAGCACAGGTATATGGGGAAGTGAACGGCAACGTAACAGTCATTGACGGTTCTCTGTATCAGGCTTCAACAGCTCATATTTCCGGGCAAGTCAAAAGCATAGACCAAGCGGTAAGTTGGCTCTGGTATAAAGTGACGAACATGTTCTCTGAAGTTGCCTACCGTTAAAGAAAGCGACAGTGGTTACCTTGAGCTGGAATATTATTTTGCGCCTCTTTTTCCGGAAAGATGGCGCTTTTTTGTTGCCTAAAATTAGAAAATTTAGAAAATGGGTGAGGGGCTAAACTTGCAACTGGAGCCCGAACGTTATAACCTAGATATTGATACAGATCTAACAGACATTTTACATAAACCCAGCTAATATGAAATGACGGGGGTTTTAGGCAATGAGTTATTTTACAGACTTAACATGGAAAGATTCCATTAAAGATATTGTTGATATACTGATCGTCAGCTACATTATTTATAAAGTGCTTAATATGGTCCGCGGAACTCGAGCGATTCAGCTGCTGAAGGGGATTCTGGTCCTGGTTTTGATTTGGGCTGTGAGTACCATCCTAGACCTCTATACGCTCAAATGGCTGATGAATCAAATGTTTACATTCGGTGTACTGGCGGTCTTTATCATCTTTCAGCCAGAACTACGAAGGGGACTGGAGCAGCTTGGACGAGGTAGGTTTTTCGGACGGGCTGGGGAAAGTGATGAAGAACTCAGTAAATTAATTGGCGAAGTGATTAAAGCCGTAAATTATTTATCACATAGAAAAATAGGGGCATTAATCGTATTCGAGCGAGAGACAGGCCTCAATGAATATACGGAATCGGGTATCGCCATGCGTTCTCTGGTCAGCTCTGAGCTGCTGATTAACATCTTTATACCTAACACCCCTTTGCATGACGGAGCCCTTATTATGCAAGGGAACCAGATCGCCGCGGCTGCATGTTATTTACCTTTGTCTGAGAACCCTTTTATTAGCAAGGAACTGGGGACACGGCATCGTGCAGCTATCGGGATTAGTGAGGTTGCGGACTCAGTATCTGTCATTGTCTCAGAGGAGACAGGACAGATTTCTCTGGCCATCAATGGTCAAATTGTAAGGGACATTAAGGAAGAATCAATGATTTCGAAGCTCCATCAAGAGCTGAGTGTAAGTTCATCACTGAAGGAGAAAGGTTCAACTTTCTGGAAACGGAAGGGGGACAAAAATCATGGATAAGTGGATGAACAATAACAATTTCAATAAGATTCTTGCCCTTGTGTTTGGGATTATTCTGTTTACAATGGTGCGTGTCGACACAGCACCTGTTGGACAGACCACGGTCGATACTAAGTCGAAGATTATTGAGAATGTAAAGATCGAAGAGATCGGTCTAGATAAAGATAAATATGTGCTGGAATACAAGGATGTAGATAGTGTCAGTATGGAGGTTAAGGGGAAGAACTCCGATATCTCCTTTCAGTTCTCGGACGACTATAAAGTGACCCTTGATCTAAGTAAGGTTGAGCCTGGAGATAATACGCTGCCACTCTCGTATTCATTACCTAGAGGTGTAACTCTTGTAAGAATGACTCCTAAAGAGGTCAACGTACATGTAGAGCTGCGAAATACAAAGTCTTTTCCCGTAAC
This sequence comes from Paenibacillus sp. VTT E-133280, assembly GCF_002264385.1. Classification (NCBI taxonomy): domain Bacteria; kingdom Bacillati; phylum Bacillota; class Bacilli; order Caryophanales; family Paenibacillaceae; genus Paenibacillus; species Paenibacillus sp. VTT E-133280. The sequence continues at coordinate 37,130 of NZ_NFUX01000040.1, read as the reverse complement.
TTTGGTTACCAAGGGAGAACCAGCAGCGGGGTATCAATTAGGTACCCCAGTCTTGCAGCCTACGGATACTGTTGAGGTTACGTTGCCAGATAATGAGTTAAGCAAAGTGGTGAAGGTACAAGGCACTATTGAGCTAAATGGCGAGAACGAAACCTTTAAAGAGAAGAAATTGAAGCTGCATGCTTATGATAACGAAGGAAAAGAAGTGAAGGATGCCGTCATTGAGCCGGCTACCGTTTCGGTGGAATTGCCAATTACCTTGCCTTTTAAGAGCTTACCGCTGGATATCGGCTTTACCGGACAACTTCCGGGTTCCCTTGTCTTATCAAATGTGACACCTGAGCTGGAATCAGTCGTGGTATATGGTCAAGCCAATGCATTAGCTGCATTATCTACCTATGAAGCAACTGTCGATCTTAGCGCTATAGATTCTGCAGGAACGAAGCAGCTGAAGGTAGAACTGAAACCTCCGGCAGGAACTGAGAAAGTAATGCCTGAAACCGTGAGCGTTTCATTAACGATTTCAGAAATTGCTGAACGGACGGTTGAAGCGGTACCCATCAAGTTACAGGGTGTCGGTGATGAGTTAGAAGGAAGTATTGTTAATCCAACAAGCAAGGATATAGCCCTTACCTTAACAGGTGCACCTACTTTGCTAAATCAATTAAATAAAGACGATATAGGTGTTGTGGCTGATGTGACTGGCCTTACTGCCGGAACTCACGAGGTTTCTTTACGGGTATCACTGCCTAAATTCATCGCACTGGCTAATTCAAGTGTGCCGCTTACGGTAACTGTTCAGTTGCTGTCACCTGCAACGCCGGTGCCTACGCCTCATCCAGACACGGGTAGTGTACCTACTCCTGAGCCAAGCTCTGAACCTGTTATAGGCGATGAGGAGGCCACTGAGAAGCCTACCCATAGCGGAGAAGTTGGAGCTACAGCGACGCCTGTCCCCACGGATAGCAGTCCAGAGAATAATGGCACAGCTAACACAAGTACGAATTCCGAAAATCCTGTAGGTACAGGGGGCACGTAACCTTTTATTGAAATACGTCTTTTAGGATATGTCCCAAAGGTACACCAAAATAGTATTCAAATCATAGGATAGAACATTAAGCTAATGTAGCGTATTCAAAGGAGAAAAATAATGGGGAAGTATTTTGGAACTGACGGTGTGCGGGGAGTAGCAAACCGTGAATTAACTGCAGAAATGGCTTATAGCATTGGTCGCTGTGGAGGATATGTACTAGCGGGTAACGTGCATAAACCAAAGGTTGTCATTGGGATGGATACACGTATTTCCGGACCATTGCTTGAATCGGCTCTTATTGCTGGATTGCTGTCTATTGGGGCAGATGTAATCCGTATAGGTGTAGTGAGTACACCTGCTGTTGCCTATATTACGAGATTATTAAAGGCAGATGCGGGGGTCATGATTTCGGCATCACATAATCCGGTTGAGGATAATGGCATTAAGTTCTTTGGCGGAGATGGATTCAAGCTTACGGATGAAACTGAGCTGCGTATTGAAGAACTAATGGATGCTGAGGTAGATGAATTGCCTCGTCCTATCGGCTCTGGTTTAGGTATGGTTACGGTTGATAATGACGCCAAGTACCTCTATCTGGAGTATTTGAAGACAACCATTTCTCAGGATTTCAAGGGAATTAAGGTTGTACTCGACTGTGCTCACGGCGCAGCGTATGAACTTGCACCAAGATTGTTCAGAGAGCTGGGCGCTGAGGTTATTTCTATTGGTGCTGAGCCTGATGGATTGAATATTAATGCTGGATTTGGTTCGACACATCCAGAGACTTTGCGTGAGGAAGTATTACGTCATGGAGCGGATTTGGGACTTGCTTTTGACGGAGATGCTGACCGATTGATTGCGATCGATAATAAAGGTGATGAAGTGGACGGAGACTTTATTCTCTGTATTTGTGGAGATGCAATGAACCGTGCTGGTAAGCTGAAAGATAGCACAATTGTATCAACGGTTATGAGTAATATCGGATTCTACAAAGCTACCGAGAAATTATCCCTGAACACTGCTAAAACAGCTGTAGGCGACCGGTATGTGATGGAAGAAATGCGCCGTGGCGGTTTTAATCTAGGTGGAGAACAATCTGGACATGTTATCTTTCTTGATTTTAATACAACAGGTGATGGTATTCTGACGGCTATCCAGCTGGTAGATACACTTAAAGCTTCTGGTAAACAGCTTAGCGAGGTTAAGGGCATGATGACGAAATACCCGCAGGTGCTGGTCAATGTTCGTGTACAAGATAAGACGAATTATCCTAACAACCAGGCTATCGAAGCAGCTATCGCTGAAGTAGAAGGCAAGCTAGGCGACAATGGTCGTGTGCTTGTACGTCCGTCCGGTACGGAGTCTCTGATTCGCGTCATGGCAGAGGGCCCTGATAAGGCAGATCTAGATCTTTATGTGAATCAAATTGTAGAAGTTGTTCAACGTGAATTGGTATAATTCATTACTATAACTTTATAGCCGGTGTGATGAACGAGATCGTATCGGGATCATTACACCGGTGTTTATTATTTCTTGAATGGATCGTCTAAACAGGGATCTGTGAAATTTAGGTTATTCAGCATTGCCAAAGTAATGCAAGGTGCATATAATAGATTAAGTGTCATTCTAGAAGGAAAGCGGGGATTGTGAGGTTTGCAATAGCAAGCGCCAGAGCTTGGTCGAGCGCGGGGGAGAAGGGAAAGCTGCTACATGGTTATGTAGACAAAGGCTTGAACGGATCACGGCAGACGTAAGCTGACGAGGTGGAGGTGTTCGAAATGTTCGGCGGGGACCTCCCGGTGATGCACCAGAGCCGTAAATGGAGACGGAAAATGGAAGGGCGACCTTTCACACAACGTTTTCATGGGTGCATAAGAAATATAAAAATTCATGTGTGCGCGCATCGTAAAGAAACACGGTAGTTCTGCCACGGCAGAGAAGAAGGCTGTGCATTTCATGAAACATAAGATGTAAGTGACAGTTTATTTTGTTGATCCAAAATACAACAGAATATTTGCTTTTTCTCAAAAACATGCCGCACGGCACGTTTCTTTCCTTATGCCGCCACATTACGATAACTCGGACGGGGGAAATTATAATGTGTGGTATTGTAGGATATATTGGTAATCAGAATTCGCAGGGGATCTTGGTTGAAGGATTGAAGAAGCTGGAGTATCGGGGATATGATTCCGCTGGTATTGCTGTATTCACCGGCGAAGGACTGCAAGTAGTGAAAGCACAAGGCCGTTTGGCGAATCTGCAGTCGAAGCTGGAAGGCAGCCCACTGGCAGGTAGCGCAGGTATCGGACACACACGCTGGGCAACTCACGGTAAACCATCCGATGAGAATTCCCATCCACATACGGATAACAGCATGAAGTTCTCGGTTGTTCACAACGGCATTGTCGAAAACTATCTGGATCTGAAGGAAGAGCTGATCGCTGGCGGATGCCACTTTGTCTCCGAAACAGATACAGAAGTTATTTCACATCTGATTGCTCGCGAATATGATGGGGATATCGTGAAAGCTGTGCAAAAAGCGATTACCTTTATGCGCGGTGCATTTGCATTAGGCGTCCTGACTGAATATGAACCAGATAAATTGGTCGCTGTGCGTCAAGCAAGCCCGCTCATCATCGGTCTTGGCGAAGGAGAAAACTTTATCGGGTCAGATATTCCTGCACTGCTTGAATATACCCGTAACGTATATATTTTGAACGACGGCGAAATGGCAGTCTTGACAAGAGATGCTGTCGAACTGATGACAATTGAAGGCAATTTTATTTCTCGGGAAATGATTACTGTCGATTGGGATGAAGTTACCGCAGAAAAAGGCGGCTACGAGCATTTCATGTTGAAAGAAATCCACGAGCAGCCTAAGGCTTATCGCGACACTATGCGGGGGCGTATTAATGCCGAAGGAAACAAGGTTGTCTTGCCTGAACTAAACATGACTGAAGAACAAATCAAGAATATTCGTAACATCCAAGTTGTTGCTTGCGGAACAGCTTACAACGCTGGCGTGGTAGGACGCTCTTTGATTGAATCTTTGGTTCGTATTCCAGTAGAGAATGATATCGCTTCGGAATATCGTTACCGTTCACCAATCGTGACGCCAGAAACTTTGGTTATCGTTGTCAGCCAATCCGGTGAGACTGCAGATACTTTGGCAGCTCTACGTGAAGCTCAAGCTAACGGTGCACATGTATTGGCGATCACTAACGTAGTGGGCAGCTCTATCGCTCGTGAAGCGAATGATGTTTTGGTGACCTTGGCAGGTCCAGAAATTGCTGTAGCGTCGACCAAAGCTTACACTTCACAATTGATTGCCTTCGGATTGTTTGCTCTATACTTGGCTGAGGTACGTGGTACACAAACTGAGGCACAAGTGGCTAAAATTCTAGCAGCTATGCAAGCTCTACCAGAGCAAGTGGAAGAGATTCTTGCTCAAAAAGAAGCGATCAAGGGTTATGCAGAACAAATTTCTGAGCACAAGAACCTGTTCTTCATCGGCCGTGGCGTAGACTACGCAGTTGCTCAAGAAGGTTCATTGAAGCTGAAAGAAATCTCTTATATTCACTCCGAAGCTTATGCTGCAGGTGAATTGAAGCATGGTACGTTGGCTCTGATTGAGGAAGGCGTTCCGGTTATTGCCTTGGCAACTCAGGAAGCTGTGCTTGAGAAGACTGTCAGCAACATCAAAGAAGTGAAAGCTCGCGGCGCAGACGTGCTTGCAATCACTCACCAAGAGCATTTGACTGACCTGCTTAGATCGGTCGATCAAGTGTTTGTTATTCCTAAGACATTGCCTATGCTGACAGCAGCGTTGTCTGTAGTACCTCTTCAATTATTGTCTTATTATGCTTCTCTTGCGCTGGGTCATGACGTGGATAAACCACGTAACTTGGCGAAGAGCGTTACTGTGGAGTAGGTTATATCCTTTCCCCAAAAATCGTTGTAAGTTTAAAATAAAGTCGCGACGTTTGTAAAAAAGATGCGATGTTTAAAACAAAGTCGCGATGTTTATAAAAAAGTTGCGAAGTTTTACCCCTTTGGATATGATTGTCTAAAGGGGTGTTTTTGTGGCGAAAAGAAAAAGAACATCTAAAGTCGATAAGTGGATTAAAGAAGGTAGAGGAACTGGAAGTGGGGCAGATTATCAACCATGGCTAAAAATTCAAGATGTTTCCTCATTAGGTCGGTCAACGAGGTTAAAAGGTATAAAAGCCGGCAGACAATATGAGTTTTTATCGGATTTGGAACGAAATTACTTTTATTTGACTGAATTTTCCGATGTTGTCTTAGATATTCGTGAACAATTTCCTTTATTACCACAAGAAGAGACGATTGTCATTGCGGAAGAGCTTGGAATTAAACACCCAACTGATCCAAAAACAGGCGATCCAATTGTTATGACAACGGACTTTTTATTAACAGTTGATAAGGGTCAAGGTGTATTTGAAGTCGCTCATACTATCAAAATGAAAGATAAGTTACTAGAAGAGCGTGTGTTAGAGAAATTCGAAATTGAACGGGAATACTGGGAGCGTAAAGGTACTAGTTGGGGTATTGTAACAGAAGAAGAAATCGATAAGACTATGGCTAGAAATATTAGTTATATCCATGATTACTTTGATATTCGTAGCTATGATGTATATCGAGAAATGGCTAACCAACATATAGAAGATTTATCAATGTCTCTTATGAATCGTCTATTGAATAATTCGCAAAGTATCCGGGAAATTACTAGTGAGTTTGATGCAGATACACACTTGCCTTTTGGAAGTGGTGTTACGTTGTTTTATCATCTGCTAGCTAAAAAAATAATGGTTACAGATATGTACAAGCCAATTGATTTAGAGCAACCAATTGATGTTAAGTATATTGATGAAAGTAAATTGGAGAAGGTGAAGTACGGATGATTTATATTAATCAGGTATTTCAATATGTAACAGATTCAAAAAGAATTCGGGTAATAGATATGGAAGAACCGCATGTCTATATAGTTAATATTGACACCAACAGTGCTATGCCACGCAAAGAGCTATACTCTAGTCTAACCACAGATATCAAGCAAGGTGAACTGTTAGCGATTAGTGATCCTTATGCAAAGGTGATTTCCGAAGATGATTTAACAGAGGTGCAGATTCGTAAGCGTGAAGAAGATTGGGGAGATATACAAAAATACTGTGTCCCCAATATGCCAGATTTGCTCCAAAAGCAAGGAAGAGAAAGCAAGATTCGTGAAATCGTTCAAGAGAGCAACTTAGGCAAGACAAAGGTTAAAAAGCTACTAACTCGATATTGGCAGCGTGGCATGACCAAAAACGCCATGTTACCTGACTACTCTAATTCAGGTGGTAAAGGTAAAACGAAAGCTTTAACGAAAGAAAAAGTTGGTCGTCCTAGAAGAGTAAATATAAATAATGAATATCAAATCGGTATTAACATTACAGAAGAAGTAAAGGTCCAAATTGAACACGTTATCAATAAGTACTACAGGAAAAAGAATAAATACTCTTTAAAAGATGTTTATAATTTTATGCTACGTGACTTCTATTCTAATCGCTATAAGGAAAACGGTGAGCTGAAATACCGTATTTGGGATGCTACCCGAACCCCCTCATATCATCAGTTTTACTATTGGTTTAAAAAGCTTGAAGATCCGAAAAAAGATATTCAATTTCGTAAAAGTACGAAAGAGTATGAGTTGAAGCATCGCCCGATTTTAAGTAATTCTAAATTGGAAACAAATGGTCCTGGAACTAGATTTCAGATTGATGCAACTATTGCGGATATTTATTTAGTTAGTTCGCTTGATGTAAATAAAGTAATTGGACGACCAGTTATTTATGCGGTATTAGATGTGTATTCACGTATTATCACAGGTCTCTACGTTGGACTAGAAGGTCCATCATGGGTTGGTGCAATGATGGCTTTAGATAATATGGTTGCAGACAAAGTAGAATTTTGTAAGCAATATGGAATTGATATAACTCCTGAGCAATGGCCAACACATCATTTGCCTGAAATAATTATTGCTGACCGAGGTGAGTTTGAAGGTTATTCGGTAGACAACTTAATTAATAATCTTAATATTAAAATTGAGAATACTACGGCTTACCGTGGAGATTTGAAAGGGATTGTTGAAAGAAAGTTCCGTACGTTTAACGGAAAGGTAAAGCAAAAGGCACCTGGAGCAATTCAAAAGGAATTTCGAGAGCGTGGTGATCAGGATTATCGCTTAAATGCTACGCTGAATTTAAAGGAATTTACGTCTCTTATTATCACAATGGCGCTGCATCACAACCAAAAAGTCATTGAAAAATACCCTGTTGAAAAAGAAATGGTTGCTGAAGAATTAGTACCAACGCCAATTAATTTATGGAATTGGGGCATTCAAAATCGCAAAGGAAGGCTAAGAACAATTGATAGAAATATTCTTCGCTTGAACGTGCTACCACGAGGAAAGGCGACAATTTCAAGGGCTGGCATCAAGTTTAAAAATCTCTTATATGGTTCTCAAAGAGCGATTGAAGAAGATTGGTATTTGAAGTTGAAAAATAGAAGTGTAGAAATTGTTTATGACCCCCGACACGTTGAAAAAATCTATATTCCACACGATGACGGAATGGACTTTGAGACGTGTGTTTTGTTAGAACCAAGTCAGCAATATAAAGAAGATTTCTTAGAAGAAATTGTATTCCAACAGCAACTCCGGAATGAACTAGAGGAAATAGAACGTACAAATCAAATTCAACACACCGTAAATACTGATGCAGCAATGGAAGAAATTATTAAAAAAGCTGTGAGGAACAAAAAACAATCTTATAACCAACCAACGAGTAAGAAAGCCAAAATAGCTTCTATTCGTGACAACAAGGATGTTGAAAAACAATTAAATCGTGAATCTGAAAAATTTGATTTATCGCCTAATAAAGTTAGTGAATCAGCTGAAGTAATCAACTTCGCTACAAAAGAGAAAGTCGATGAGACACCACCGAAGAAATCACCCTCACGCCTAATGCAAAAACTAAAGAAGAAACGAGATGAGGAATTTGGGAAAAACAAATGACATGGTTGTCTTAAAAGGGGAGTTTAAGAAAGGCGTCTATAAGGAACAACCTTTAAGTGAATATACCAATAATCCTTTCATCGAAGCCCTTCCACCGATTTTTAGTGAGGATGATGTGCTAGAAAGATTTATGGTGACTCCCCGAATTAGCGAGCAAGATAAATTAAGTGCAACGAATATTCGTTATCACGTATTAAAACGTGTAAGGAACTTTATACAGCCGTTGCCGATTCACTTTGAGGTTGAGCGTCGGTTATCCACCCTGATTCGGCGAGGTTATTTAGCACGAAATCCATTAGACATAACATTTTTAGAGCGTGTTCGAGTGTTGCATGAATTACGTGAAGAGGAAGAGCTTGCACATAAGCATATCAAGGACCGTTTAAATTATATTCGCTCTACAGCAGATAGTTTATCAATTATAGGTATCTCTGGTATAGGCAAAACCACGGCAATTGAACGCTTGCTGCTCATGTATCCGCAAGTGATTAAGCATGAAACTTATGAAGGACAATCTTTCAATCGTACACAAATTGTTTGGCTTAAAATCGATTGTCCATATGATGGTAGTTTGTCAACGCTTTGTAAAAGTTTCTTTAAGGCAATTGATGATTTACTAGGTACGAGATATTTAGAAAAATACGGTTATTTGAATCGAGTCACATCGACAATGTTGTTGCACATGACCTCACTGGCGAGTATGTATGGCATTGGTGTTTTAGTCATTGATGAAATACAACACTTACTGCATTCAAAAAATGATCAGGAAGAAATGCTGAATTTTTTTGTAACACTGTCTAATACAGTTGGTATTCCCACGGTCTTAATTGGCACTTCTAAGGCACAAAAGCTATTTAAGGGGAACTTCAGGCAGGCTAGACGGGCTGCAAGTGATGGAGCTATTATTTGGGATCGTATGGCGGAGGATAGTGAAGAATGGGAGTTCTTCCTTGAAACGCTTTGGGAATTACAGTGCTTAAAATCCTATTCCGAGCTTACAGAGAATACGAAAAAGGCATTTTACTATGAGTGCCAAGGAATTACTGCTGTCGCTGTCAATTTGTTTATTCTAGCACAAGAACGAGCTTTATTCGATGAAAATAACCCGAATGAAATAATTACTCCACAAGTATTAAAAAAGACTGCTAAAGAAGATATGCAAACGATTCAACCAATGATGACAGCGATTCGGACGAACAATTTAGCTGACATAATGAAATATGAAGATATCATGATCAATCTGGATGAAGTCATGCTGAATCATAAGCGAAACACAGAAATAGCAGGACGTATTCAGGAGGCGTTTAAAGAGCGCAAAAATACAATCGAGTATAAACGACAAGACACGATTGAAAACTTAAGTGTTGAAGTAGCAGCCCTGGGTATTTTTGATAGTTTGAAAGATAAAGACATTAAAAAAATCGTACAAAAAATTGTTGGGGAAAATCCATTTGATATAGACTTTCATCAACTAAAATCAGATGTAATTCAGCAGGCGATTAACTTAAATCAACAAAAGAAAGATAATAAAGCAAAGGAAAATATGAAAAAGGCAGAGGTTCTCCCATTACTTAAGCTAAGAAAGCGAGCATTAGACAAAAAACAACATCCTCATGAACTATTGAAAGCAAATGGGTACATTAAAAATCCTTTGGAAGAATTCTATTAGGAGGCAATTCAATGCTGCCATTCTTTACGGATCCATATCCAAATGAGTTGATTTATTCGGCGATTGCACGTTATCACTTTTACAGTGGAAATATTGATTACAAAGATACGTTGGAAGAGGTATTTCAAAGTCGCTCTGTGATTCCGAGTGTAGAGATTGGCAGCCATTTTCATGCCTTGGTCCAACAGATGGGAAATCATTATTCGGTAGAGAAGTTGTTAGCGAAACATACCATTTACCCGTTTTATGCCCCGTTCCTTTCCAAACAACGACAGCAAGAGATTATGCAGGACGTCCAAGGTGATGGCAAAGGTCTTTACACAAGGCTAGGTATGGTTTCAGGAGGTATTTGCAAAAAAGATGGATTATACTATTGTTCACAATGCGCCCAGGCTGATATTGATAAATATGGTGAACCATACATACATCGGGAACACCAATTGCAAGGTATAAATTTGTGCGCACATCACGATTTACAACTGAAGAAATATCCAGATGATTTCACCGAACAAAGTAGAATCAAATTTATTCGGTTTGAGGCAAAAAGAATGGATTTTTCAATTTTAGAGGAAGTTAAGTCCCTTGATAATACTGATATTCAAGTAAAGTTAGCAAAAATGGCATATCGACTATTAAATATTGATATAAATGCAATTTCACGCAAGGATATTTTTAAAAGGTATCGATTGCTTCTTAGAGAAAAGAATTTAATTACTACGGCAAATCGAATAAGGCAAAATGAGTTATTTGATACATTCCAAGCAAGGTTTCCAATAGGGTTCTTAGAAAAGTATGATTCAGGGTTAAAACAGGAAAATGAGTACAATTGGTTAAAGGTATTAACTCGTAATGAGGAACGTCATGTACATCCTTTTCGCCATTTGTTGTTTCTATACTTTTTAGAAAAAGATGTAGAGAAGCTTTTGCATGTTGGAGATGATGCAGGTTCATTTGGTACAGGTCCATGGCCATGCTTAAATAAGGCTGCTGATCATTATAAACAACTGGTCATTAATCATGTAACTATCACAAGAGATTATAAATCAGCGAACCCTATTGGTACATTTGAATGTTCCTGTGGCTTTGTTTATGCCAGAAAGGGTCCTGATCAATCAAAAAAGGATACATATCGTATTGGTCGTGTGAAATTATTCGGAGACACATGGAATAAAAAATTACATGTTTTAGCAAAAAATAATGAGAATCTAAGCACACGAGCCATAGCTGGAATGCTTGGAGTTGATTCTAAGACCGTAATAAAGTATTTATCTAAGAACGGACAAAAAGAAAAAGCCGATAGTAAAGCAAGCCCTCTATTGTTACAGAAATATCGACAGCGATTGCTTGATGGATTAAAGGAATACCCTCGTGATTCAAGAACGAAAATTAGAGAGCGCTTTAAAAAGGAATATACCTACCTGTATCGATACGATAAAGAATGGTTGTTTGGGCATTCACCTGAAAAACGTAGACAAACAGGTGCTAATAAAACTGTGAATTGGTCTGCAAGGGATGATGAATATTGTAAAGCAATAAAACAACTGTACAAAGAATTGTTGGCATTAGAAAAAATTGTTCGGATAACAAAGTCTCTTATCGGCAAACGTTTAGGTATTTTATCTAATTTAGAGAAGCATCTTCATAAATTACCAAAGACGAAAAAACTTTTAAACAATGTGACAGAGTCTGTTCCACAAGTTCAAATTCGTCGGTGTTGTAAAATTATTGATCGGATGCTGCAAGACGCGGAACCAGTCGTATTGTGGAAAGTTCAACGAATGGGTGCTGTTAAATCACATCATATTCATGAGATAAAACCACATTTAGAGGCGTACATACATATGAAACAGGAAGTGGATAAGGATGAGCGCACGACAAGTTAAAATTAAATGGCCGTTCAAAAAAGGAGAAAAAGTAGGACTGATATGGATTGGCGATCCTTTTCGTTATGATAATAAAATAATGCTATATGCATATTTTCGGGCAAAAAGGGTTACAAAGAAGATCCTTTTAGATTGGGGGACATTACCTTGCTTGGCAATTCAACATTACTATAGTGATGGGGTGATTACCACCAGTCGGTCTCCTCAAGATGCAAAGGAAGTAGATATAACGATTTATCCTAACGGTGCCAGATATTACGAGAAGCCTTGGAAAATTCCAGGGATCAATGACCCTGCAACCTCACGAAGCTTCATATTCTCTTTTAACGGAAAGAATGTCATTTTACCAGTCATTGAAGTGTTACGCAGTATACTAGCACCAAATGGTTTTCTTTTGTATCGCTTGCTTGAATCAAATTCATTTCCTCAATTTTTCACAGAAACATATGAACCAAATAGGATTCATCTTAGCTTTTCATCACTGTATGAATTAAAATACACCAAAACAACTTTCATTTATCAATTGGTTTGGCTATTAACGAATCGTGATTTACGTCAGGTCTATGAAAGCATCGCCTTTACATGGTTGCAAGAACAGTCATTGAAATTCGAATGGAACTTTACACAGCCAATTATTGTCACTGCACGTGTAAAAGAGGACAATAATACATGGACTGTACTACAAATTGTCAATGTAAAAAATAAGCATATTCCTTATGAAAATATCTCGATTTCACATCCGGAAATACAAAATTCAGAGAAGTCAAAAGAAGCGAAGAAATATACATATCGTTCCCTAAACAAAAACGACGATGAAGAAGGCTTTACATTAGACGAGCAAGTAGATGGATCCACGGAGGATTTTGATTTAGTACAGATGAATCAGTTGAAACATGAATATACATCGATGCCAATAGTCAAACGAATAAAACGAGGTTCATCCAAGCAACGTTTGGAAGAGGACGAAAATACAAAGAGGTACTATGGAGAGAATAATTCTATTCATTCTACAGCAGATAGTGGCGGACAGCAATTGGCAAGGGGTTTAGAACATCAAATGCTACATGAGATTAAAGCCCAAGGGGAGCTACAGGAATTTATTAATGTCTTGAAAGTATTGGAACAGTATCCAGAGATAAAAGCAATTCGAGCATTTACCGATGTATTACCAGAGGTCCTAGGAGAACGAAAATTTACAAAGCTAAGCGATGGTATTGCAAAGAGGCGTTATGTAATTGCTGAAGTATATGCGGTACATGGCAGTCGATTCAATATTATTGAGGTAGAACGCGAAACCCGTTCTTTATCTACTCTTATTTTATATTCTCCCTCAAAACAAGACTGGAGTACGATTTATCATAATTTGCTTATAAATCTTGTAAATGCTAGCGGAGCATGGTCCAGAAAATCTTTAAAAACTATTGAAACTAGAGGAATAAAAATTGTTAAATGCAAACATAGCCGTAAAGGAATAAGACATAGATCAAATATGTTGTTAAACAAATTAATGTAACAATTCGATTATATTCATAAGCAGAGTTGTTTAACCGAGGACACTTTTGACTAGACAGAATTAGAGATGTAAGAATTAAATATAACGAGGGGGAGCTTAAATGTCTAAGGCATTAAGAGAGTTTAAGCAATTTATAAAGAAAAATGTTGATGATTTATCTAATTATGAGATAAAGCTGGCGAAGAGATCGTGAAGAGGCAACGAAGTCTTTACAGAAGTATAAAGATCAAATTTCTTTAAAGGACCTGTATACAGCTATTTTACAAAATGAAGATAAATTTCAAAATATCTGCCCTGCGTGTGAATCAGAATTGTATATAGATAGTGAACTCGCTGTTCCTTTAAATCCTTTTGATAAGCAGTATTTTTAAATGCAACAATCGGGCTATTTAGGGTAATACCAGCGTCCATGCAATCAGGGAAAAAGTAAACTATGAAATGACAGAAAGTATTATACACAGTATTTAAACACTATTATTTTAACCCCGTCCCTACTCAGAACGGGGTTATGTATGTTAGTAATTTGAACATTAAATAACTTTATTGTCATTCAACAGCTTAACGTTGTAAATATGCAGTTATCTTAACTCTTACATAGAAAACCTTTGTTTATCAATGATTTATTCATTGAAGCCATATAAACAACGTATTAGTCTAGACAACGATCCTCGCAGCATCATATTCTACAACCGCCTTGAAGGTAGCTAAAACGGCCTTAAGGCGTCCTTAAGAAGTAGCAAATACCTTTAATTCTTCCTAGAACAATGTTTAGAATGGTATGGTTATTTGATGCTTCTAATTATCAAGATATCACTACATTCGATACGTAGAATACATTGTTTACTGGGTTAAGATATCAAGTATTCAAAGTAGCCTTTCACCCAACTTTTCTTCTTAGAATACTTTAAATACTCCCGATTTTCATAGTGTAGATAATCGCGTTTTGCTTATGGCACCCCTAATTTGACTAACTTTGATTCCTAACTTTGTAATAGTTCAGGGAATAAAAAGTGTATTATATGCATAGTCAAACGTCGAGATTCTCCTTTATATGGATAGATATGCATATACATTGATGGATTAAAGTTCGCTTCAATAATCCCATAAGCATTTTTATTAGCTGCAGGAACTTCTATATTTTCAATAATCAAATCGATACCACTAATTTTAGCTCCCAGTGCAGATACCGCATCCACTGCTATTTTTTTATAGTCATCGGGAATTTGATCTGTCACATCAATCGAATCTCCGCCTGTACTAACATTAGAATTTTCACGCAGATAGACGATTTCACCATTTTTTGGAATCGAATTCATTTGATAACCTTGGCCTTTTAGCATAAGGTTTTCCAAGTCACCTAATTGTATAGTTTCTAAAGGTGTCCTATGGTCTTTTCCTCTTAACGGATCACGATTCTTTTCAATGACTAACTCTTCGATTGTATGTTCACCATCGCCTTTAACATTCGCAGGAACTCGTAATAAAACCGCCTGAACTTTATCATGTAACACAAAAAATCGATATTCTGTTCCATAGAGAAACTCTTCTATTAGTACAGAAGAATCTTCTTTAAATGCGAGTGTGATTGCTTTTTGATAATCTTCGTAATTTGCCTCTTGTTTGAAGATTGATATTCCCAATCCATAGTTTGTTGTTTTCGGCTTTACAACAAAAGGTTTAGCAGAAAACATATTATAAGAATTTAAAGCATGTTCTATATCATTAAATTCCTCACCTGTTGGTACACGGAATCCATGTTGTTGAAGAATTTTCTTTGTTACTGTTTTATTTTCCATAATTAAAGGGGATACATAACTATCTTTACTTGTCATATTCCCATTTTTCACATATTCAACATGATCTTTTAATTGAAGCTTCAAAAATTGATCTTGCCGATCCAAAACTTCTACCTTTATTCCTTGCTGTAAGCAATCAAACATTAAAATCTGAGTGGACAACTCCATGTCAGTAAATCCTGTTAATTGATATGGCTTATCCCATGATTTTTTATAGTTTTCTTTCGCAATACACGTAGCCACTTGTCCTTGACTGCTTTTTTCACTCTCTTTATAAAGCCTTCCAGCTAAAGTCTTACTTGGGTCCATTAGCATTTCTCTCAGGTTAACAAATAACGTATCTGAAATAGTCAAATCTAAAATTTCTGCTAAATGTTCCATCTCATCGATCATATTTTTAGCTTCTACTTCAAATTGTGTATGCTCTAATGGATGCTCAAGAGCCACTACATCATTGTAAGAATCACCCATTTTTATCCACTCATCACAATTATTACCCTCATCTTTCCATAGTAAATAAAATAAGAAAAGATGTAGAAATTCTGCTTGTTCATAGCTAATTCCATTCGTTTCAAAAGGATTTAAATCTATATTTCGCAATTCAAGATAACTAACACCGTGAGCTTCTAAATCTGAAACATGATGTCCGCCTCTTAAACGGACAGATGCATAAAATTCTTTTTCTTCTGATAAAAGCCCTTTTTTAACCATCAAAGAAAGATCTGATATATAGTTCTGTATACTACTATATGACACTTGAACATCATCAGAATTAGTATAACCCAATTTACTGCTTCTAATGCTTCTTATTGCCCCATTCAAAGAATCTTCTTCAAAATAATTCTTTTCGCTACTAGGAGAAGCTCCATAAAAATAAGTTACTAACCATCGATAGTGTAAATAGTTTCTTGTGACTTTTAGATAAATCTCTGTTTTAAACTGTAGATAATCTTTTATCTCCGATTGTAAGTTAAATATCGCTTGGATTAACTCATCGCCGAATTCAAAGTTAAAATGAACACCACAAAGCATTTGTTTACGACGGCCATAAGAATTGGATAAAGATTGACGATATAGAACATTTTCAACATTTTTCAATTTCGCAATAACAATATCTTCTTCTTTTTCTGGTAACTGTGGTGGCATGCTTAATGGCCAAAGCATTTCATGATCACCCATAGAACGATAAGCAACATCATGGATGGCTGCTAAGTAATTAAACAGTTCCTCTAATGTCTCAGTAACAGGTGTGATTAATTCCATCTGTAGCTCTGAAAAATCTCGCTGAATATACGGGTGTTCATCTCTTATCGATTTAGGATGATCCGTTTTAGCTAAATTTCCTGATAAGTCAACTCGTTTACTTTCTTTTTCAATCCCATAACGGGCTTTTAATAAGTATGGTTTAACACGGTCATTGACTAACATTTTTTTAATATCCATATTAACTATACCTCCTTATTCTCTTACCTTTTAAAAACAATCAAAAATATCCACAATCTAATTAAATGTGAATATTTACCGTTCCGAATCTTATTTGTTAAAAAGCATCATCTTAATTGCTTCATATGGAATTCGAAATGTTCTTCCAAAAATGTAGAGATGAAGAAATAGCTATGATCATAACCTTTAACTTGCTTATAGTTTATTTCTACGTTATTTGCTTGGGCATTTTCTAAGAAAGTCGTTTCTTCCAATTGTTCTGGATAAAACTGATCTGCAGTTCCTTGTGTAATAAGAATAGGGGGGGTGTCAGTTGCTTTAATGAGTTCTGAAGCATCCCATTCTTTCCAAGAAGCTTTGTCTTCACCTAAATAAGTTGAGAAAGCTTTTATTCCCCAAGGGACTTGACTAGGACTTGAAATAGGAGAAAAAGCAGAAATCGCTTTGAATCTTGCAGCATTTTTTATCCCAATTACTAAAGCACCATGACCTCCCATTGAGTGGCCCATTATACTTTCTTTTCCTGAAAATCCAGGTACTAAAGTGGACGTAATACCTGTTAACTCCTCTGTGATGTAAGTATACATATGATAATTCTTTGCCCATGGATTTTGTGTGGCATTTAAATAAAAACCGGCACCTTGTCCGAGGTCGTATGCATCATCATCAGCAACGTTTTCTCCGCGTGGTGAAGTATCAGGAATAATGACTGCCACTTGATATTTTTCAGCCAATCTTTGAAATCCACTTTTTTGACTAAAATTATCATCTGTACAAGTTAATCCAGATAGCCACCAAATAAGAGGGATTTTTTTCTTTTCTTTATTTGATGGTAAGTAGATACTAAATGTCATATCACATTGTAAAACTTCTGAATAATGGGTGTACTTACGTTGTTCCCCATCAAAAGAGCGTTGTTGTTCAATTAGTTTAAGACTCATTTATTTCACTCTCCATTCTCCATTTGTTTATAATTGTACGGATTGATTTAACTAATGAAGTAAACCAAATGCTTTATTGATATCCATACCCATAATTACATAATAAAATGCAATCTACAATACTGACGTTTTTGTCACTATGCTATAATAGTAAAAGAAAGGAGCATTACTGTTAGAAAACTTTAAGACAACTTGTAAATAAGAAGCCCTATTGGTATGATGCGGAGATTGCTTCTATAGAAAACTTAACCTGAGCATCAAACAAGGCAAGGATTAGAATTCTTAATATGTGAGAATTTCCGGAAAACCAAAAGAACATTCTAATATCGTTTCGACGGTTTAAACCGTGATATATCAATACTTATAGAGAGAGTGAATATAATTGGAAATTAATTATAAAGATAAAACTTATTTTACTGGAAAAGATTTGGCTTTATCAGTTATAGGTGGACGTTGGAAAATAGTGATTATATGGTGTTTGATACAGGAGTCTCCATTAAGGTTAAGTGAAATGCAAAAAAAACTTCCCGAAGTCAATCAACGCATGTTAATTAGACAGTTAAGGGAATTAGAAGATGATAACATAATTACTAGAACTGTATATCCCGTTGTACCTCCTAAAGTTGAGTATCAACTAAGTGAAATTGGTTGTCTCCTAGAACCTGTTGTAACTTCAATCTGTGATTGGGGAGATATTTTTAGCGACTCTTTAGAAAGAGACGCTAATAAAACAGAGATTGAATAACATCTATGTATACTTAGCATGGGTGTAAGAAAGAAAAACAGGCATTAATTTTTCAGTTCGCGTACCTATCCATTACACTTTTGGTTATTATGACATATTTGTCAGTATGGTAATTTAAATTACGATATGTAATCATGGAAATGTAAACATCATAGTGTTTCACATTTTTTACGTATTAATGTGTCCATGATGACAAATGTGTCAGTATTGTCAACGGTATATTGATATGTAATTATGGGTATGGTAACGCTATAAAACAAAAGAAAGAAGGGTTTCATTTGAAAAGTAAAGCAGCCGTTGCATTTAAAGCGGGAGAACCGCTTCAGATTGTAGAAATCGATGTAGAGGATCCAAAAGCCGGAGAGGTTTTAGTAAAGATACTGTACACTTCAGTCTGTCATACAGATGCTTATACATTATCAGGGGATGATCCAGAAGGCGTATTCCCTGCCGTTTTAGGTCATGAAGGCGCTGGTGTTGTAGTAGCCGTAGGTGAAGGAGTTACTTCAGTAGAACCAGGAGATCATGTTATTCCACTATACACGGCTGAATGTGGGGAATGTAAATTCTGTCGATCTGGTAAAACAAACTTATGTAGTGCTGTACGAGAAACTCAAGGTAAAGGTTTAATGCCTGACGGAACAACTCGTTTCTCTTATAATGGAGAGCCTATTTATCATTACATGGGAACAAGTACATTCAGTGAATATACAGTCGTTCCTGAAATCTCTTTAGCAAAAATTGACAAAGAAGCGCCACTTGATAAAATTGGTCTATTTGGATGCGGTGTGACTACAGGTATTGGCGCTGTACACAACACAGCAAAAGTGGAAGAAGGAGCTGTGACAGCCGTATTTGGTTTAGGAGCCATTGGATTAGCCGCTATTCAAGGATTGGTTCAAGCAAAAGCAAGCCGAATTATTGCTGTAGACTTAAATGAAGATAAGTTTGAATTAGCTAAAAAAATGGGCGCAACTGATTTTCTAAATCCTGCTAAATTTGATAAACCAATTCAAGAAGTCATTGTTGAAATGACAGATGGAGGAGTAGATTATAGCTTTGAGTGTATTGGAAATGTTGAAGTAATGAGGTCTGCTCTTGAATGTTGTCATAAAGGTTGGGGTGAAAGTACTATTATCGGTGTAGCAGCTGGAGGGAAAGAGATTCATACGCGTCCATTCCAATTAGTAACGGGTCGAGTATGGCGTGGTTCTGCCTTTGGCGGCGTGAAAGGCAGAACGCAGCTTCCAGGAATGGTTGAAGATTATATGAATGGTGAAATCGATATCGATTCGTTTATCACACACCACTTAAACTTTACAGACATCAATGATGCATTTGATTTGCTTCATAAGGGTGAGTCAATCCGTACGATGTTAACGTATGAAAAATAATGAATATATTCAAGGAGGAAAACATATGACTACCACTAAATTACATCCAAGATTAGATAACGGGATTAATGATTATCCAGAAGTAAAAGACTTTGTAGGAGGAACACTAAAGTGTCTTTGTGAATCCAATAAAGTAGAAGTCAAGGTAGATTCACAAACAATGCACAACCATGCATGTGGTTGTTCTAAGTGTTGGAAACCAGAGGGTGCCAATTTTTCTTTAGTAGCTGTAGCTCCTCGTGACAAAGTTCATGTCATTAGAAACGGCGATAAGTTAGAGATTGTTGATGAAACAGCTACAATTCAAAGACATTTTTGTAAAGAATGTAAAGCACATTTATTTGGTCGTATAGAAAATAGAGATCATGCATTTTATGGTTTAGATTTTGTTCATACAGAATTATCAGAGGATAAAGGGTGGTCTGCACCACAATTTGCAGCATTTGTTTCGTCTGTAATCGAAACAGGTACACCGGCTTCAAAAATGGCTGATATCCGAAAAGATTTAAATGATATTGGATTACCTACCTATGATGTCCTATCACCTGAGTTAATGGATTTAATTTCTACTAAAACTGCTGAACTGAATGGCACATTGAATGAATAAAAGTTATATTTTAATGTAGTAATTAAGAAATAATAAACTAGTTACATGTGCTTTCTGTTTTTATAAACTAGCGGTTCTTCATTAATCGTAAAATTGTTAGTTTATAAAAACTATTGTCGTCAAGAGTCCTTTTAAACTCAAGTTTCGCTTCAATCTCACATATTTTAAAGAATTCTGCAGATTGAAAAGATATGCAAAGGCACTTACTCTATTTCAGAGTAAGTGCTTTTGTATATTCATTATTTAGGGTGTGGGTCTAAATCAACCTCTACCGATAGAAAATCTAACTGCAAAAGTAGCAATTGAAAAACTAAGAAATTCCGATGAAGAGATAATAGAGATCGTAACAGACGATGATTCCACTTGGTATATCATAAGAAGCGAGAATGACGGTATTTCGATAGCCGATGAAAATCTTAAACAAATGATTGGTTCAAACGGCTGGGAATTTGAAGCGAAAGAAGGCTCAGGTCTGTTCTTTGAGAAAGAGGATGAACAATTAACTGTTGCTACACAAATGTGGATTAAAAGATACGTTCTTGTTCAGGTACAAAATAAATATAAAGAACTTTAAAACATTAGGCTAACGTGCGCGAGATTGTAGAGTAAACTCTTGTGACATACGGAAGAATTTATCAAATCGTAGGAATATATTTTGATTGAGATCAATTTTTGTGTTTCACATCAATTTTTGATAGGATTGAACATTCAAGCACGTAAGCGTAATTTATTTGAGTATTTACACTTTATTGTATAATAATAACATTAGAAAAAGGAGATTGAGCGATGATGACTACTTATGAAGAAAATGTAGCTAGTTTTGATAAAATCGATTCCGAAAAAGCACAGGCATTGGTAAAAGGGGAATCCGAAGCCTTAATCTATATTGGAAAGGCTGTTTGTCCTTTTTGCCAAATATTCGTTGAAAAACTAAAAAAAGTTGCTGAGGAAACTGATACTACTATCTATTATGTAAATAGTGTGGAAAAATCTGATATGGAAGGTATTACGGCCTTCCGTAATGAATACGACATTCCAACGGTTCCTGGTTTCGTTTTTACTAATGGTGACACAATAAACGTGAAATGCGATTCATCCATGTCAGAAGAAGAAATCAAAGCTTATATGAATAAATAATTCAATTGCAAACAGTGGTCTTCTGCAATCGGGCGCTATTGTGGAACGTCAAGGGTAGAAAGTGATCAAACTTTATTTTAAAAAGTGTATACTAACCCACAAGAAAAGAATCCATTTTGATCAATCTTTTTTTCAAAACGGATTCTTTTTATTTGCCCGAAAAATGAGCTTTTGCGGGAACTTTTGATCAAACTTTATTTTAAAGCTACAATCGTAACATTATAAAAAGTTGCACCCTAACACCCCGTTAGATATGATTATCTAACGGGGTGTTTTTTTGTAGCTGCGCCTGAACAAAAGGCGATTCTGAGGTTAGGAGTGATCGACATGGAGGTTTTTGCAGACTATTTAGCGCAAATTGATAACCCACAGCATCGGGAGCGAATGGAAGAGGTGTTGGCTTGGGTAACTAAGAAATTCACAGATTTAAAACCAAAAATCGCGTGGAATCAGCCTATGTTCACCGATCACGACACCTATATTATTGGCTTTAGCGTATCCAAACAACATATGGCTGTTGCGCCTGAAATCGCAGGGATTAATCATTTCTCTGATGAAATTGTACAGGCAGGCTATGATCACACCAAGCAGTTGTTACGGATCCGGTGGGATAGCCCGGTTGATTTCTCATTACTTGAGAAAATGATCGAGTTTAACATTATGGACAAGGCAGATTGTTCAACTTTTTGGCGAAAATAAAATATAAAAAAAGTAGTTAGCCTCGATGATGAATACATCATCGGGATTTTTTTAATTAGGAGTAAGACATTCTTATATAAAGGGTTACTGGAAATGGGATTAATATGCTTGCTAGTCGTTATTGGGTGCGAAAATATCAGTTCTTTTTGTCGAATCCATAATTCTTTCTTAGCGGATCATTAGCAAACATGCTAATATAATGACTGAAAAGGTTGAAAGCCCTTACTTTTAGCGGTTAGGGGCGATCATCTCATGCTCACATGACAAAGAGGGGAAGAAATTGCATGCGGCGGATACTGTCGATGTTAAAGTTAAATACGCTGCGAAATCAAATGTTGCTCGGTTTCCTCGCCGTCATGCTCATCATTCTGACGTTCGTTGGAGGGATTACGTTCCATTCAGTCTCGACGCTACTCAAGAACAATGCGGAGAAGCATATTCAGCAGACTGCGATTCAAGCTAACGGACGTTTAGAAAGCGTTCTCGAACAGATCAATTCTTTGACGACACTGGTATCTACTAACGATTATATCCAGCAACTCCTTTTACGCGATATAGAGGGTCATCCCGCTACTTTTACGGAACGGCAAGCCCTGCCATCTATTATCAATCTAGTCCAAATCTACACGGACGGCATCAAATCTGTTGAGCTTTATAATAAAGACGGAGTGAGGCTGTATCCTCTTGACGGCAGCACCCTTAGAGATAAGGTACCCGAGGATTGGATTGAAATGGCGACGAGAAAGGATGGCAGTCTCGTTTGGTTCGGTATTGATCCGCTCGATTCTACATCGCTTGTAGCGATTCGACAGATCAGTCTTATTGATCGGCATTTCACAACTGGAGGGTATTTACTCATTCGTTCAGACCGTGACAAGTTTGCGCTTAAAGACTCCCTATCCGGGGAGGGGGACGGGGAAACGGTGCTGCTCCTCGCTCCAGATGGCCAGTTCATCACGTCCAACGATGACACGATTTCACAAAAGACAGCAGCAAAGCTGGTAGAAGAATCCGACGAACAAATTGCTTCCATCGGCAAGCAGTCCTTTATCGTTGTCAAACAGCGGTCTTCCGTGACAGGATGGACGCTACTCATCTTAACCCCGGTTAACGTCATCACCAAGGGGATATCGGTCTTGCGGACGACCATTGTTGTATCGGCTTTGATGGGTACCTTACTGTTCACCTTGCTTTCGTTTTTCCTATCTATACTTATTACCAGACCTGTGTTCAGATTGATCAAAGCTATGAGAAGTACCCGTCTAGGCATTCTGAAGCCTATCGAAAACGTATCGTCCACTATGGAAATTCAGGAACTAAATTATTCCTATAACAAAATGGTTGATAATATCAACGAACTGATCCAGTTGGTTTATGAGAAGGAGTTATCCCGGAGTCATACGGAGTTGAAGGCACTTCAAGCGCAAATTAATCCGCATTTTTTGTTTAATACCCTAGATGTTCTGTACTGGTCGCTGCTGGATAGGGATGAAGATCAACTGGCGGAGTATGTTGTCGCCATGTCTGATTTATTCCGCTATACGATCACCGGCTCGAGTAAAGGAGGATGGGTGAAGTTACAGGATGAGCTGGAGCATGTAAAGCGATATTTGCTTATTATGAAGATGCGATTTGAAGATCGCTTGGAGTGGGAAATTGAGGCTCCTTCTGAATTTTCGAATGTGGAGTTACCCCGACTATTGCTGCAGCCCCTTGTAGAGAATGCCGTATTGCATGGGGTCGAGAGCAAGATTGAACCGGGATGGATAAAGCTAACGGTTGCTGGAGATGAAGAATGGGTCACCATTACGGTGGAAGATGACGGGATGGGAATGGACGAGGAGATGCTGCGCTCTCTTGTGGAAGGGCTGGATAGCGGAAAGGTATCTTCTTCAAAAGATTCCGGCGTCGGAATCGCTAATGTGCATAGAAGGCTTCAACTATTTTTTTCGAGAGAGAATGAGCAGGGTGCGGCTATGACCATCGATAGCCAAAAGGGGCAAGGCACCCGTATAAACATCAAAATTCCTGTTCGAGGAGACAAAATGCCATGAGAAGCCGAACAATTCTTATTGTCGACGATGAACCGAGATCTAGAGAAGGAATGAAGAAAATACTAGAGGTGTGGGCAGCCGGTCATTATGAAATCCTTACGGCAAGCAATGGGATCTCGGCGATGGAAATTCTGGAGGAAATACCGGTCGAGCTCATGATATCGGATATCCGCATGCCTGGAATCAGTGGTCTTTCTTTAGTTAGCCAAATAAGGGATAAAAAAATACAGCGTCAGCCATCTGTTATTCTCATCTCCGGTCATGCCGAGTTCGAGTATGCTCAGCAAGCGATTCAGTTGTCCGTAGTTGAATATTTACTCAAGCCAGCCAGCCGGGAAAAGCTAATCACATCTGTGGAGAATGCCCTGAAGGCAGGGGAAGAGCAGGAACATATCGGCTTCATGCGGAAGATGGCCGATCCACAATTAATGGCCATAAGAGATGAAGATGCCGCATTAAGCGATCCGGTCCGTCAGGCGATTGACTATGTGGAAATGCATATAGAAGAGGCGATCAGCCTGCAGGAAGTAGCCGGACTTGTTCATCTGAACGGGAGCTATTTTAGTTCTCTTTTCAAGGAACAATGCCAGATGAATTTCAGCGAATACGTCGCCCGCAGAAAATTGCAGAAAGCGAAGGAATTACTGCTGAAAACCAATCTGCCTATAGCGGAAATTGCCAGCCTTACAGGTTACCAGACGGTTAAATATTTCAACAAGCTGTTCAAGGAATACGAAAGAATGAGTCCAGGGCAGTATCGATCTTCCATGAGGAATGGTATAGAAGCGAATATCCAATAGCGGCTCGGCAAGGGGGGATATCTACGAAGAGGATCGGATTATCCATTACCCTTTTCTTAACATTGTTGTTGATAACAACAGGTTGCAATGGGGCTAAGGGGAATAGCAGCAAGAGCGACGGCGAGAAAATCACTTTGAAAATGATGCATCTATGGCCGGATAGCAATAACTCCGCGCAAAATAAAATGGTAAAAGAAATCATCAGAGAATTTGAAGAAGCTAATCCGAATATCACCATCAAGACGGAAGTGCTTGAAAATGAGCAGTATAAAAGCAAACTGAAGGTACTTGCCGCTTCCAACGATCTACCGGATATCGGATTCACCTGGGCAGCAGGCTTTATGGATCCTTATGTTAGGGGAGATAAGTTTGCAGCCGTGGACGATCTTTTACAGAATGAGTTGAAAGGAAAATTCGTAGCTGGTACGACGGAGGGGTACTCCTTTGATGGGAAGACGTATGCCCTTCCTGTCGAACTAAACATAGTCCCGGTCTATTATAATAAGGAAATATTTTCAGAATTCAATCTGCAGCCTCCCCAAACCTTGGATGATCTCAAAGCGATCATTCGAACACTGAATAACAATGGCATAACACCTGTTACTCTTGGCGGTAAGGACGGTTGGCCGGCTTCCTTCTGGTACATGTATCTAGCTGATCGTATTGGAGGACCTAACCTGATGGATAAAGCTGTTGCGGATCAGGACTTCACAGATCCTTCCTTGCTAGAGGCTGCAAGACAAGTGCAAGAGCTGGTAAACCTGAACACATTCATCAAAGGCTACAACGGATTATCCAATGATGAAGCCAAGGTACAGTTCATGAACGGAAAGTCAGCCATGTTCGTTACAGGGACTTGGGAGCTGCCAGATTTCACGACCACTACGAATATAGCCCAAGAATTTAAAGTCAACATCGGTTATTTCAAGTTCCCGACAGTTGAAGGCGGCAAAGGCAATGTGGATGATTGGGTCGGTGGTCCGGGCACTGGATTGTTCGTTTCCAAAAATTCGAAGCATGCTCTGGAGGCCAAAGAATTCGTGAGCTTTTTCGTTCAAAAGTGGGGAGAGCATTCTGTTGTCAATGCAGGTGTAATCCCGGCTACCAAAGTAGATACTGCAGCCATCAAGCTACCGCAAATGTTCATTGATCTATTAAACGAGTTAAATAAGGCTAATAAAGTAACTCTTTATCTGGATACACAAATGAAGCCAGTCGCATCTGCTATACACATGAATCAGATTCAGGCATTGTTCGGTGAAGCCGTCACGCCAGAAGAATTTATCAAGAAACAGGATGATGCGCTAAAAGCGGATAAGTAATGTTCAGAAATATCAACAGATCATGGAGACGTCAAGGGATAGATCCTTTGATGTCTCTTTTTTTTGCGCTCTATAGAACTGAATCTAAAAATAGTGGAAGTTTTCCTAAAGAGGGTGTCCTTATGCTTAAGGGTTGCAGGATCTATAATTATGTATGCGGTTACAAAAAACCGAAGTAATAATACAAAAGGGGAGGCAAAGATATGAAAAGTATGAAACGTAGTTTAGTGGGGATCTCTACATTGCTTGTGATGTCATCTGCTCTCGCAGCATGTGGTGGGAACTCAAATTCTAACTCATCTAGCCCAAGTCAAACGACTGCACCAGCAGCAAACGCTACCGAAGCTCCATCAAAAGGAACAGGTGAGAAAGTCACTATCAATCTCTGGAGCTTTACGGACGAGATTCCTAACATGACCAAGAAGTATATGGAAACCCATCCTGATGCGAATGTAGAGTTCAAAACTACAGTTATCGCTACCACTGACGGCGCTTATCAGCCTGCTCTTGATCAGGCTCTGTCAGCGGGAGGTAAAGATGCCCCTGACATTTATGCAGCAGAATCAGCATTCGTGCTTAAGTATACCCAAGGCGATGCATCCAGCTATGCAGCCAACTATTCTGATATGGGTCTTGATGACCAAATGGTTAAGGACGCTGGCATCGCGCAATACTCGGTTGATATCGGCAGTTTAGATGGAAAATTAAAAGCCCTCGGGTATCAAGCAACTGGCGGTGCCTTTATCTATCGCCGCTCTATTGCGAAGGATGTTTTTGGAACAGACGATCCAGCCACCATCAAAAATGAAATTGGACCAGGCTGGGATAAATTCTACGATGCAGCCGCGAAGCTGAAAGCTAAAGGATACGGCATCGTTTCTGGCGACGGCGATATCTGGCACCCGATCGAGAACAGTTCTGACAAGGGCTGGATTGTTGATGGCAAGCTTCATATCGATCCAAAGCGTGAAGAGTTCCTGGATCTTTCTAAAAAGCTGAAAGACAATGGTTATCACAATGATACGACAGACTGGACGGAAGCATGGTATGCGGATATGTCCGGTGCCGGCGCTCAACCGATCTTCGGATTCTTCGGTCCTGCTTGGCTCATCAACTATGTGATGAACGGTCAAGTAAAAGACACGAATGGCGACTGGGCTGTATCCGAACCAACAACAGGTTTCTTCTGGGGCGGTACTTGGCTGCTTGCCAACAAAGACGTGACCAAGGACGATGCTAAGAAACAGGCTGTTGCGGACTTTGTGAAGTGGGTTACACTCGATACCTCTGAAACGGGACTTCAATATTACTGGGCTAACGGTACTATGAAGGAAGGCGAGCAAGGAACGAAGGATAGCGTTGCATCCTCCGTTGTCATGTCCAAATCAAATGGCGAAGTTCCGCTGCTCGGCGGCCAGAACATGTTCGACGTGTTTGTACCGGCCAATGCTAACGCTTCAGGTAAGAACTTGACCCAGTACGACGAAACAATTAACAAGCTCTGGCGTGATCAAGTACGCGAATACACCGCAGGCAATAAGGACCGTGCCAAAGCGATCGAAACCTTTAAGCAACAAGTCAAAGACCAACTTGGCATTGAAAGCGAATAAGAAGGATTCGGAGGGGCGGGGGAGTAATCCCGCCCCTTCATATCAACTAAAGAGGTGAGAGCATGCGCCGCAAAAATGTGAACTATGCGAAATACGGTTATATTTTTACCTTTCCATTTGTTCTTGCATTTCTGATTTTTTCACTGTATCCCATTTTATATACCGCAGTCATTGGATTCACCGATATGAAAGGAATCATACCCAAACCGATCCATATCCTTGATAATCCTTTTCAGAACTTCAAAGATCTTCTCTTTGATAATCCCTCGTTCCGGAAGTCTTTATTCAACACCGGCTTACTCTGGATTACTAACTTCGTTCCCCAGATGCTTCTCGCGCTCTTGCTAACTGCATGGTTCACGAATAAGCGTCTAAACATAAAGGGACAAGGCTTGTTCAAGGTTCTGCTCTATATGCCTAATATCATTACTGCTAGTACGATTGCCGTGTTGTTCAGCACTTTATTCGCCTACCCGATGGGTCCTGTAAACAGTTTGTTTCAAACGTTGGGATGGACAGACGCTCCGGTGTTCTTCCTGCAGGATAAGACGACAGCACGGGGCATTGTCGCGTTCATCCAGTTTTGGATGTGGTACGGCAACACCATGATCGTCCTGATCGCTGGCGTTATGGGTATAAATCCTGCCCTCTTCGAATCCGCAGCGATTGACGGGGCGAATGGTTTTCAAACCTTCTTCCGAATCACACTGCCGAGTCTGCGTACGATATTGCTGTTCACACTGATTACATCGATGGTGGGCGGTTTGACCATGTTCGATATCCCGCAATTATTTCTTGCAGGCGGTCCGGACGATTCTACGCTTACCACGTCTATGTTTATCTACGGGCAAGCATTCAAGGGCAGCTATATGTACAATCGTGCTGCAGCAGCGAGCATGATCATGTTCTTGATTTCAGCAATATTGGCTGGAATTCTGTTCTACGTGATGCGTGACCGCGATGCATCAAGACTTAAAAAAATACAAAAACAAAAGTACAGAAAAGCTGCTG
Organism: Paenibacillus sp. VTT E-133280; assembly: GCF_002264385.1. Lineage (NCBI taxonomy): Bacteria > Bacillati > Bacillota > Bacilli > Caryophanales > Paenibacillaceae > Paenibacillus > Paenibacillus sp. VTT E-133280. Next base: position 8,398 of record NZ_NFUX01000040.1, on the reverse strand, counting down.
CAGCAGCCCGTGAGGGAGGCGTAACACATGGCAAATAATCAGAAAAGCGGGACCGTTAACCGAAAGATCAACAAGACGATTATCTATGTGGTTTGCATCTCTTTGGCGGTGCTCAGTATCCTGCCGTTTTGGATCATGTTTGTAAATGCCACGCGCTCTACACCGGAAATCCAAGGCGGTCTTTCACTGCTTCCTTCGAGCCACATGATGAGCAATCTGCGAGTACTGCTCGACAAGAGCTTTGATCCGCTTCAAGGTTTCATGAATTCATTCATTATCGCCAGTTCTGCAACCCTCTGCACGGTCTATTTCTCGTCTTTGGCGGCCTATGGGCTGGTGACTTACAGCTGGAAGCTACGGGGGCCATTCTTTACCTTCATCATGTGCGTGATGATGATTCCTTCCCAGGCAAGCGCCATCGGATTCTATCAGTTCATGTATAAATTACATTGGACCAATAATTTTCTCCCGCTGATTCTACCAGCAATTGCTGCACCGGCGGTGGTGTTCTTCATGCGCCAATACTTGCTCGCAACTCTGTCGATAGAGATCGTGGAAGCTGCGCGCGTAGATGGGTCAGGTGAATTCTTCACTTTCAACCGGATTATCTTACCGCTGATGATGCCGGCAGTTGCAACACAGGCCATTTTTGCCTTTGTGGCTAACTGGAACAACCTGTTCATGCCGCTGATATTGCTGACACAGAAGGAGAAATATACTATGCCAATCATGGTCAGCTTGCTCCGAGGTGATATCTACAAAACGGAGTTCGGCTCGATCTATATGGGTCTGGCTTTGACGGCTTTACCGCTCTTTGTGGTTTACTTCTTGTTATCCAGATATATTATCGCCGGCGTAGCGCTTGGTGGCGTCAAAGAATAACATTGGCTTCTGGCTTCAAATAAGTAATCTCAATCAGGAGGAGAGTCCTATTATGGCCACGAAAAATGAACCGTTAGTTACCCATCTCTATACAGCCGATCCCTCCGCTCATGTATTTGAGGGCAAGCTGTATATTTACCCATCCCATGATATCGACCATGATGGACCTACGAATGATAATGGTGACCAGTATGCAATGGAAGATTATCATGTGTTTTCCTTGGAAGATCCTACATCTCCCTGTGTAGATCACGGAGAGGCACTTCATCTTCGGGATGTGCCTTGGGCTTCGAAGCAAATGTGGGCGCCCGATGCCGCGTACCGGCAGGGGATGTATTATTTGTTTTTCCCGGCCCGTGACAAGGAGGGGATTTTCCGTATCGGAGTGGCTACGTCAACTTCTCCGTCTGGTCCTTTCCAGGCTCAAGAAAGCTATATTAAAGAGAGCTTCAGCATTGATCCAGCCGTATTCGTGGACGAGGACGAAAGAGCCTACATGTATTTTGGAGGCTTATGGGGCGGACAATTAGAAAAGTGGCAAGACGGTATTTTTCAACAAGATGCGGTAGAAAAGGGCCCAGAGGAACCGGCTTACGGTCCTTGGGTGGGTGAGCTGAGTGAAGACATGCTGACATTCAAATCTGATCCTCAGGAGATCACCATTATTGATGAAGAAGGGAAATTAATCCTTGCGGGTGATGAAGACAGGAGATACTTCGAGGGTCCATGGATGCACAAGTATAAAGGGAAATACTATCTCTCATACTCTACTGGCACAACCCATAAGATCGTCTATGCGGTGAGTGACAAGCCTTGCGGACCCTTTGTCTTCCAAGGAACGATCCTGAATCCAGTCATTGGCTGGACGACCCATCATTCTATTGTGGAATTTAACGAGAAATGGTATTTGTTCTATCATGACGCATCGCTGTCTGGCGGTGTGGACCATAAACGCAGTATGAAATTTACGGAGCTTCATTATGAGGAAGACGGCAGAATCCGGCCGGTAGTGCTCTAATTGAAAGTACAGCATCCCTTATTGATAGGGCTTATTATGAAATTGTACTTAAGGATGTCTTGAAGCAAATACTTCAGAGACATCCTTATTTGTCTTTTCATCTTTAAATTATAGGAAAAAAATTCTAATATTTTGATTGCTTTTTTTATAAAGGAGTTTTATTGTGAAGAGGAATGAATATTCATTCCGCAAGAAGGAGAGGTGTTCTTATTGTCTACAAACAAGGAAGAGGAAATTTATAAAGCGGCTTTAAAATTATTTGCAGAAAGAGGTTATGATGGAACGACTGTTCCAATGATTGCGGAAGCGGCAAAAGTAGGAGCGGGAACAATTTATCGATATTTTGAAAGTAAAGAGTCACTAGTTAATTCATTGTTTCAAAAAGTAGTGATGGAGTTTTCAGAGACCATTAAAACTGATTTTCCAAACTCAAATGAAATTCGTGAGCAATTTCGCCATGTGTTTTATCAAATGGTCGGATTTGCAAAAAGCAATATATACGCGCTGCTATTTATAGATTCACATGCAGAGTCATATTATTTAAATGAGAAGAGCCGGAGCGTGTTTGATGGATTTATGAATTTTTTAGTCGCAATCATAGAAAGTGGCAAAGAGAGAGAGGTGTTCAGCTCGCTTCCTTCAAATGCATTAATCTGTATTGTTTATGGCGCATTTGTTAGCTTCTTCAAAGAAATTCAACATGGAAAAATAATTGAGACACCAGAGCTTATTCAAGGAATAGAACGAAGCTGCTGGAATGCTATCAGAATCGACTGACTCTGCTGATATAAAATAATAGTGTATGGGAGGATTAATCTTTGGAAAATTACTTGTTAAATAATGGAGTTTTGTTACCGAAAGTCGGATTGGGTGTATACCAAATGAAAAATGAACACGAAGATGCAATCATTTGGGCATTGAGAAATGGATATAAGCATATTGATACCGCCGCTTTTTATCATAATGAGGAACTTGTTGCAAGTACAATTAAAAAATCAGGTGTAAATCGAAAGGATATATTTATTACAACAAAGCTGTGGAATTCAGATCATGGTAAAAGAACGAAACAGGCTTTTGAAATGAGTTTGAAAAAACTGGGAACAGATTATATAGATCTTTATTTGATCCATTGGCCATCCCCGAAATATGTTGAGAGCTGGTTGATATTAGAGGAATTGTACAAAGAGGGTAAAATTAGAGCCATTGGTGTGTCTAACTTTGAACAAATGCACCTGAGTGATGTATTGAAGCATGGCTCAATAGTCCCTGCTGTAAATCAAATTCATACGAATCCGTTTTTACAGCAGCCCGATTTGCATAATTATATGGTGAATAAGAATATCCAACATGTAGCGTGGAGTCCTTTTGGACATGGAAATAAAGATTTATTCGATAACCCTATATTAACAAGCATTGCTGAAAGACACGGTAAAACAACGGCTCAAGTTATGTTAAGGTGGAACATTGAGCGCAATGTTGGAGTTATTCCCAAATCGGTTAATCCTGCAAGATTAAAGGCGAATCTGGAAATTTTTGATTTTAGTTTATCTGATGAGGAAATGAAACAAATATCGACATTAGATAAAAATAAAAAGGGATTTGTTAATCCTGACAACAAGCTGTTTTTATGGGCTACTACACTTTTGCGGTAATCTAGCTGGGATTCCAAGAGGGCAATGATTAAATAGAAAAATCCTTGCCTTTTAGATTTATTGAAGTTATTATAGATTCATAAAGTCTTTAATTAAAGAGTCGAGTGTAATATTCCTGATTATGGAGTGTTCTTTTTTTAAATCCATAATGGATAACATAAGTCTCTAATATCTTTAATATAAATTGAAAGCGAAAGGGAGAATTAGGATGACTCATGATTGTGTAATTATCGGTGGAGGACCGGCAGGTCTAAATGCTGCTCTGGTGCTAGGCAGGGCAAGAAAAAGTGTGGTTGTGATTGATGAAGGACGCGCACGTAATAGGGTGACTCGAGAAACGCATGGCTTTCTTACTAGAGATTCTATAAGTCCAAGCGAATTCAGGAGAATTGCGATGGAGCAGATTAGTGCCTATCACTCCGTTACTTTTGCGGAAGATACCGCCATATCGATTACGGGAACCGATGGTGATTTTCAAATTAAGACGGTTCAGGGTCAGACCTTTCAAAGTAAAAAGGTGCTCTTCGCCATAGGGATGAAAGACCTCCCGTTGGATATTAAGGGACTCACAGACGTATATGGTAAAAGCGCCTTTATCTGCCCCTATTGTGATGGATGGGAACTAAGAGATCAGCCTCTTGTCGTAATTGTTAAGGGAGCCGATGCAACGCATATGGCCCGAGTATTATCTGGTTGGACGAAAAAGATAACCATATGTACTAATGGATCTGATGACTTGACGGATGCACAACGTGAAGAGCTGAATCAACATAACATTCCTGTCTATGACTCACCGATTCAGTCGATCGAATCTGACAATGGCATGGTGCAGCAAGTTGTGTTGAAGGATGGTATTAGCATAGTATGTACGGGGATATTTTTTAGACCGAAGCTTATGATCGGGTCGGATTTGCCACAAGCCCTTGGTTGTGAATTCACAGAAACAGGAACAGTAATCATCGATAATCTCGGTAAAACGAACGTTCCAGGCGTTTATAGTGCCGGTGATGCAACAACACATCTTCATCAAGCCATTATTGCCGCTTCTTTGGGCTCCTTAGCTGGGGTCGGCATTAATAACGAACTAAATGAAGAGGCGTGGCGTAACATATGATGCTATTGTACAAAATCGTCTAATTCATTTATTCCCTTGAGCTGAATCTACATCCAGATTAATATAGAAACTATATTTGTTCTGAGAGGGGTAGTTCAAAATAAAAATCGGATTCCTAATTATTGATATGCAAAACCTTTTCTTACACGATCATATGGAGAGATTAAATGTAAGTGAGGCTTGTGAATATATTAATCATGTGTCTGGGTTACTTCGTGCGAAGGACCAAATCGTTATCCATATACAAGACATGGAAGGGGCGAATACAGATACGGATCCAGAAGCTAGAAATAGTATACCGGAAATTACAGTTGCACCCACGGATATCCAGATGGCGAAAGAATTCTCTAATGCTTTTTGGAAAACGGATTTGGAACAACTGCTACGTGAACATGGTGTTGAATTCATCATCGTTGCGGGCTTCGCCGCAGAACATTGCGTAACCTTTACTATTAACGGTGCACAAGAAAGAGGTTTTCAAGCAGCCATTCTACAAAAGGGTGTCCTTAGCACACAGCCAGAGGCAATTACTTCGATTTACCGTGATCGGCATATGATCTCTTATCCGGTGATCGAATTTTTAATGGAGACCATTGCTTGAGATTCTACTAATAGAAGCTAATGATAATAAGTGGAGTTACGTATTAGATAACTAATATGTAACTCCATTTTTTTATAGAATCGTCCTTCACTAATTGATTCTTCTATATTCATTTGATGGATAGAACCTATGTATCAGTATGCTATGTTAATGTTATGCCAACGGGTAGGATAGTTTAATAATCGATTGGGGGAAAATAACCAAAAATAGACGGGGGTTATTTCTCATGTGGTGGAGAGGTCTAATTTTGATTTTGATAATAGGGGTCACCAACTTTACAGTAATGGATTGTGCTGAAGCTTACGATGAGGAGTCATCAACTAAATATAACGTCGACATTCAACGGGAGTGCTTGGATGAGATCCTTATTTTTGAAATTCGTCTTAAAATTATGAGCGTACTTGAAAAAGAATATGGTAATAACTATCTCATCGGCGGCGCTCATATCATACCAATCAGGAAATCGGATTCTTATCCTCAACAAGAGTTCATATTTGAAGGGGAAGTTATGACACAAGATTCTAACTCGGATATAGTTCAAATCACTTTCAAAGCTAATACAGACGGATATAAAGCGAGTGATTTCCGTGTTATCCGTAGCGAAAATAACAATCTTCCATTACGCTAACGGGACACGATAGTTCAATCGCAACAAGAAGGCAGCCGATCAGAGGATCAGCTGCCGTTTTATTGAAGTAAAAGGCAGTATAATTCAGTAATTTCGTGAATAAGACGTTATAAGAAATCGGCGGGAAACTATAAGGAGCAGATAACATGAAACAACTCGGTGATGAATCCTTTGCTGTGGATTGGAATCCTGATATACCACATGAAAAAAATCATAATCGATGTTTTGTTTTCAAATGGTAAAAAATTAACAAAGGTTATGGACTAAGCAATCAAATCAACCGTACCATGGTATAATATTCGCATACAAATAATTACATAAATTAAATCCTTATGAAAAAGGGGAATGCACTATATGGCAAATATCGAGCACTTGCAGACCGTGAATGTTCCGGCTTCAACGGTATATAAAGCACTAACCACTGCAAAAGGACTTTCAGAAATATGGACAAATGAACTAATAGTCTATGATCAGATCGGTTGTATAAACGAGTTCCGATTCGGAGGCAAAGGCTTAACAAAGATGCGAGTTGATGAGCTTGTTACCGATAAAAAGATTTTGTGGCAATGTGTTGATTCAGATCCAGAATGGATAGGTACGACAATTTCTTTTAATTTAGAGGAAAAAAACGGGAAGACTTCAATCATTTTTCGTCAGATGAATTGGGAGAATGTAACCGCATTTTATCGCCTATGTAATTATAACTGGGCTATTTTTTTGTACAGTCTTAAACAGTATTGTGAAGAAGGCGTGGGTCTTCCGTATCATAAACGGAAGTTTTAGAACCATCCCAAACACGGATGGGTGACTAAAGTACATGATCCCGAGAACTGATTTCGGAAGTACTGCGCTTTAATAATATGCTTATATCGAAGGAGGCATTGGAATGAAGCAACTTTATATAAAGCAGAAGGTATTTAGTCTAAGTGGTAAATTTACGGTAAAGAATCAGCAGGAGCAGGATGTCTATTATGTAGAGGGCAGTTTTATGCAAATACCAAAGACGTTCTCCATTATGAATACCACAAGAGATGAAGTCGGACTTATTACGAAGAAGGTATTTAGTTTTTTACCGAAGTTTTTTGTTGAGGTCAATGGTCGAGAGGTGTTAACGATTAAGAAAGAGTTTACTTTCTTTAAAGCGCGCTATACGATTCATGCGGCTGACATTGAGGTACATGGTAACTGGTGGGACATGGATTTTCAGGTCTTGCAGTACGGTGTAGTCATAGGTAAAGTGAACAAGGAGTGGTTTACTTGGGGCGATAGCTACAAGGTTCAAATACTAAATGAGGAGATGGAGGCAATCATGATTGCGTTAGTTGTTGCAATTGATTGTGTAAAAGCTGATCAAGCAGCTTCTTCCTCATCAGCGACGATATAATTAGCCTAGTTCTATAAATAGCGGGAGTCTAAGATTTTGATATGTTTGAACAACTGATGAATGAAAACGATTGTATTTTTATATCTAGACTTTAAAATTTTTATGTTTTTAGCCTAAAAGATGCATTGACCTGGAAAAGGTTGGAGCCTATAATCATAAACAGGGAAAATTCATTAGATATGGAGTGATTTGGAACTTGAGGATTTCTCAAAAGGTCTAATTGTAAACGCATACAATGAAGTTTCTCCATACTTTCTTTGAAGGAGGGATTTGATAAGTTAGAAAGTCTCTTTTTTTCTTATTTTTGCAAACGTTTGCACAAGGGGTTGCACCTAAATAATGAGGAGGTTATTTACTTGGGAAGACAACAATCTAGGCGGTTTGTTTCTTGGTTGATTATTTTTTCGCTTATTTTTAGTTTATTTGGTTTATCCGGCGGGGCTTCAGCCAGCAATACTGATTATACAGTCTCCTACACGAACTCCACAGCATCTGCTGTAACACTGCATTGGACCACGAATAACTGGACGGATATTGCCGATACGGTTATGACTAAAAATGGAACCACATTTACGGCCAACCTCAATGTTCAGGAAGGCGCCACACTCATTTATTGTTATCATATTACGGCCCCGACAGATAGTTGGGATAGCAACGGAGGGAAGAACTGGACGGTTGTTGTCCCGGTTGCTGGGAAATACGAAGCTGAGAACGCAGCCTTGTCAGGTGGCGCCAAAATAAATACGAATCACACCGGATATACTGGCACTGGTTTTGTGGATGGATACACAACCATAGGAGCAACAACCACCTTTAGTGTTCAATCCTCCGCGACTGGTACCTATAATGCCACGCTCCACTACGCCAATGGGTCTGGCAGTGCTAAGATCGTTTCCATTTATGTAAATGGTGTAAAGGTAAAGCAGACCACTTTAGCCAATTTGGCAAGCTGGGATGCATGGGGTGACCAACCTGAAACGCTCTCTTTACAGGCAGGCAATAATTCAATCGCCTACAAATATGACTCGGATGATACTGGGAATATCAATATCGACTATCTAACTCTTTCAGCCACAGCAACACCAACATCTACCGCAGCACCAACATCAACGCCAACAG
>NZ_NFUX01000195.1:0-255 GCF_002264385.1 Paenibacillus sp. VTT E-133280 | reverse complement strand
TTCCCGTTAACTGTTCTACACACCAACGATACACATGCGGGACTAGACACTGTAAGCTCGCCAAATAATATCTTGCGCCGTGTAACGGCAATCAAAGAGGCTAAGGCGACTACAGAAAACCCTATTCTTCTCGATGCGGGTGATGTGTTCTCCGGAACACTTTACTTCAATAAATATCTGGGTCAAGCCGATTTGGCCTTTATGAATCTGGTCAAATATGATGCTATGACTTTCGGCAACCATGAATTTGATAAA
>NZ_NFUX01000050.1:0-56756 GCF_002264385.1 Paenibacillus sp. VTT E-133280 | reverse complement strand
TCTGAGGATAACAGCGATCGGAAGTCCAAATATTCCGCGTAGCGACTAACATCCAGCTGAGTGTTTCCAGAAGTCCAATCCAAAGAATAATGCAAACGCCAGCAGCATTAGCCCCCCTGTGTCGATGAGCGAAAAGAGAATTCACCCCGGACAAAAATCTCTAATTTTCACCTGATTTTAAGTCGAATTTATAGGGTACTGCAATCGCTTACAAAGTTTTAGAATTATGACATAGAGAGGAGGGGCTTTATGAAAGCGGACACAGTAACTGCTCAAATCCCGCCGGACACCCGAATGCGCAACAAAAAGCCTGCTTCAGGAGGACGGTTTTGGAGAAGCTTTAAGAATCAAAAGTATTTGTGGATGATGTCGATACCTTTTGTCATCTGGGCATTCGTTTTCAGTTATCTCCCCTTATGGGGCTGGACGATGGCTTTTCAAAAGTACAAGCCCGCACGTGGCTTTTTTGAACAAGAATGGGTAGGTTTTGAACACTTTAAGACACTGTTCAGTGACTCGCAATTCCTTCTGGCGCTGCGTAATACGCTGGCGATGAGTGGAATGGGTCTCATCGCAGGCTTTATCTTTCCGATAACGTTTGCAATATTGCTAAACGAAGTTCGCCTCGGATTTTTTAAACGATTTGCTCAGACGGTCTCGTATTTGCCCCACTTTGTATCTTGGGTGGTTGCAGCGGGAATTGTAACTAAAATGTTATCTAGTGAAAATGGTCTTGTAAACGATCTCTTGTTAACAATTGGTTTTATAGACTCACCTATTCAGTTCATGGCTCAGGGCCATCTCTTCTGGGGAATCGTTACTTTATCAGATGTGTGGAAAGAAACCGGATGGAATGCGATTATCTACCTTGCAGCTATCTCGGGTATTGGACCTGAACTGTACGAAGCGGCCCGGGTAGACGGAGCCAGCAGGCTCCGCCAAGTTTGGCATATTACCCTTCCAGGTATCCGCCCGACTATTACAGTGCTACTCATTATGTCGATTGGTAATTTGCTGAATATCGGCTTTGAGAAGCAATTCTTGCTTGGAAACAACCTCGTTACCGATTATTCTCAGGTGCTGGATCTGTACTCTCTGAAATACGGACTAGGCATGGCGAGATATTCCTACGGTACCGCGATCAATATATTCAACTCAGTGATCAGTGTAATCTTGCTGTTTACGATTAATGGAATCTTCAAGCGTACAACTAAAGAGAGCCTTCTGTAACACAGAAGACCCTTCTACCAATCGTGGCTGCAATATTGCCCTTTTCTTGAAAGGAGAGCGTTACAGTGGGGAACACAGCTATTACCGGAAAGTCGTGGTCAGACCGGATCTTTGACTTCATAGTGTACTTCGTAGTACTGTTCGTGGTTGTAATCACGATCTATCCGTTTCTGAATGTGCTTGCGATCTCGCTGAATGATTCAGTGGATAGTGTGCGCGGCGGTATCACCATTTATCCCCGGGAATTTACCTGGGACAATTACTTGAAAATCTTCAGTTTCGCAGGGCTAATGACCGGGTTCAAAATATCCGCTTTGCGGACAGTCATCGGTACTTTGTTCGGACTGATCAGTGCCTCGATGCTAGCATTTACGATCAGTCGTCCTGACTTTGCAGGCCGCAAGTTCGTCTCCACATTCTTGGCGATGACCATGTATATCTCTGGAGGGATGATTCCAATATACATGCTGATCAAGGATCTGCACATGATGAACAGCTTTGCAGTCTACGTATTGCCTGGATTAGTTAGTGCTTTTAATGTCTTCGTTATCCGCTCCTTTATTGACGGTCTGCCGTATGCACTGCAGGAATCGGCGAAACTGGATGGAGCGAATGATTTTACCATTTACTGGCGTGTCATCCTGCCGCTGATGAAGCCGGCTCTAGCAACAATCGCGCTGTTCCTGGCGGTAGGTCAATGGAATGCATGGTTTGATACGTATTTGTATAATGGTTCAAGCCCTCAACTGACGACATTGCAATATGAACTGATGAAGGTTCTGCAGAGTACAACCAGTGGTAATGGTGGCGATTACCGCTCCAACATTGCTTCTCTAGCTTCGAATCAGGTCTCGCCAGAGTCTATCAAGATGGCGATTACGATTGTCGTAACCGTACCAATTTTGTTGGTGTATCCGTTCATTCAGAAGTACTTTGTTCAAGGTATGACACTTGGCGCTGTGAAGAGCTAATCACAGCTACAGGGGAGCTTAGTCTCCCCTGCACTTTAATTGTGTTTTGTATCCGTTTTCTTTTCCTGTGGGAAGTTTTGGGATAAGTATTAACAGGATTTATCTGTGATACGATAGATAAACAATTTTAAGGAGGGTTTATGTAATGGGGAATAATAGAAAAATAAAAGCTAAAGCAACTGCACTTACACTCACTTCTATTATGATGCTCGGCATGCTCGCAGGTTGTGGTGGAAATAACGGCAATAACGCAGCTGGAGATGCAGCTAAAAATGCAACAAATAAGGGTAATGCGGCTAATTCGGCCAATGCGGTTGAGGATACTTCTCCGCTCACGATGACTTTCTTCAGTGCTGACCCTAACCCGAACTGGACAGGCATGCAAGATGAAGTTGGTAAAGTGATTACGGAAAAAACAGGAGTTACCTTGAATGCTGAATACGCGGTTGGTGACCCTGCTCAAAAAGTAGCGTTGATCGCAGCGAGCGGTGATTATCCGGATCTGATCAGTGCCAAGACCGACGTAAGCAAGCTGGTGGATGCAGGCGCAATGCTTGATCTGACAGATCTGATTGAAAAATATGCTCCGAACATCAAAAAAGTATTAGGCGAAGAAGGCATGAAACGCTCACGCTACAGTGATGATGACCACGCGATTTATGCTATTCCTACGTATGCAGGTGTGGATAACAAATACTTTGATGCTGGTGGCGGATTTGAACTACAGCATCGTGCTGTTAAAGAAGCGGGATATCCTGTAATTAAAACGGTCCAAGATTATGAGAACGTAATCAAGGCTTACCTGGAAAAACATCCCACCGATGAAAATGGTAACAAAAACATCGGTCTGACCCTAAATGCAGATGATTGGTACATGTACATTACAGTAACTAACCCAGCATTCACTACTACAGGCTCTCCTGATGATGGTGAATATGCAATCGATATCGACACACAAGAGGTAACTTATCACTTCCGTCGTCCTGCTGAGAAAGAATATTTCCGCTGGCTCAACCATATGAATGATATCGGATTGCTTGACCCGGAAAGCTTCGTTCAAAAGTATGATCAGTACAAAGCTAAAATCGCTACCGGCCGTGTTATTGGTTTGATTGACCAAGACTGGGGTTATGGCGATGGAGAAAGAGCATTGAAAGCTGAAGGTAAGCTGGATCAAGGATACGGGCACTATCCAGTAACCCTGTCTGAAGAGTACAAAGAAACTTCCTTCTGGCCTACAGGCTTTATGGGTGGTAACGGTATTGGGATCAGTGTAGATGCTAAAGATCCAGTACGTGCAATTAAATTCTTGGACTACTTAGCTTCCGATGAAGGTCAAGTATTGGTTAACTGGGGTATTGAAGGTAAGCATTATAACGTAGTTGACGGCAAACGTGTCATTCCTGAAGATGTGAACAACCGCAAATATAATGACACTACCAATTTCCAGAAAGAAACAGGACTTGGCAATGTCGGATCAAACTATGCTCTGCTTAGCGCTCACTATGGTGACGGCGTATTGGACCCAACTGGAAATTACTATACAACTCGTTTCCCTGAGCAAGTAACTGTAGGCTACAATGCAGTTGAAAAAGAAACACTTGCTGCTTATAAAGCAACAACTTGGAAAGACCTCTTCCCAAATGAAGATGAATTCAAAGTTAAACCTTGGGGCGCGGCATGGAACATCACGATTCCTGGGGATAGTGAAATTGTCGTTCTCGACAACAAGCTGAAGGATATCAGTTGGAAACGGATTCCTGAAGCCATCTTGTCCAAACCAGCTGATTTCGACAAAGTTTGGGATGCTTATATGGCTGAACTGGATAAAGCTGACGTGACGAAAGCTGAAGATTTACGTGAAGAGCTGGTTAAACAACGCGTGAAACTTTGGAATGAGTAATTACTGAATCGCGGCTAATAAAATAAAAGCATGAAGATGGCGGGAAGTCCGAACGAAAGTCCGGGCTTCCCGCCGATTTCTTTTCATCTGTAATTACAGGATAGGAGGAATATACGTGGGAGAAGGTAAGAACACTGGGCGGCATGATCTCTGGTATAAGCAGCCTGCGGCTGTATGGGAAGAGGCAATGCCAGTCGGTAACGGCCGTCTGGGCGGCATGGTCTTTGGCGGAACGGAAGAAGAACTGATTCAACTAAATGAAGACACCTTATGGTCGGGCTTTCCACGGGATACAGCTAATTATGAGGCGCTGCGTCATTTGGCTCCGGCCAAACATTTAGTGGCAGAGGGGGAATACAAGAAAGCGGAAGCACTGGTAGATTCCAAGATGTTAGGCAGACGGACTGAATCCTATCAACCGCTCGGAGACTTGCGAATGAAGTTCAATCTTGGTAGTCCTATAGAGGATTATCAGAGAGAGCTTGATTTGAATCAAGCGCTTGCTACGGTATCCTATACTGCTGGGGATGTAAGGATTGTGCGCGAAGTTTTGGCCAGCAGACCAGATGAACTTATAGTCATTCATATCCATGCAGAGGGGAGAAAGGGTGTGGGCATTCTACCGGATTTCTCGGTGGCTCTAACTTCGCCGCATCCTTCTCGACCAGAGATTACTCCTGACGGTATGCTGATAATGACCGGTCGTGCCCCGTCGCATGTTGCTGATAATTATGTAGGAGATCATCCGCGTGCTGTATTATACGAAGAGGGTCTCGGCATAAGTTTTGCCGCTGCAATGGAGATCCGTACAGATGGCGGTAATTGTAGAGCTGAGAACGGTATATTGTCGGTTTCAGGTGCGCGCTCCATTACGATCCGTCTAGCTGCAGCAACCGATTTTGCCGGGTATGACCGGATGCCAGGAAGCGGCGGTAAGCTACCTTCGGAGTTGTGCCTAGAGCAATTGGCTTTATCTTCTACTGGATATGCGAAGCTGAAGCAGCGCCATCTAGAGGATCATCAGTCCTTGTTCCGCCGCGTGGAGTTGACGCTTGCATCTTCGTCCTCCCGGATAGAGCTTCCCACGGATGAGCGACTAAAACGGTACCAGGAGGGGCAGGCAGATTCTGCGCTAGAAGCGCTGCTGTTCCAGTATGGCCGGTACCTGATGATTGCTGGCTCACGGCCGGGTACACAAGCTCTGAATCTGCAAGGGATCTGGAATCCCTATCTCCAGCCGCCATGGAACAGTAATTATACGACCAATATAAACACTGAAATGAATTATTGGCCAGCCGAGTTATGCGGGTTGGGTGAATGCCATGAACCTTTAATCGATTTTATTACTGAACTTAGTGTGGCTGGCAGTCGTACAGCAAATATTCATTATGGCGCACGTGGCTGGACGGTGCATCATAATACAGATTTGTGGCGTATGACATCTCCGTCAGACGGCAAGGCGATGTGGGCATTTTGGCCAATGGGAGGCGTTTGGCTCTCTCGCCATTTATGGGAACGTTACGCTTTCCGTCCAGACGAGGAATATTTGCGCAACACAGCTTTTCCTTTGTTAAAGGGAGCCGCATTATTTTGTCTGGATTGGCTGGTAGAGCTGCCTGATGGAAGATGGACAACGGGTCTGTCTACGTCACCGGAGAATGTATTCTTGACTGCTGATGGCACGCCATGCAGTATTTCAGCTGGCTCAGTTATGGATTTATCGCTGATCGATGAGCTGTTCAAGCATTGCATTCGGGCTGCTGAGATTTTGAATACCGATGCCCAGCTGAGGCAGGAGCTGAGTCAGAAACAGGAACGACTCGCTCATCCTGGGATTGCACCGGACGGACGTATTCGTGAATGGAGTGAGGATTTTGCTGAACAAGAGCCTGGGCACCGCCATGTCTCTCATTTGTATGATTTATATCCCGGAAATGTAATTAGTCCTTCCTCCACACCAGAGCTAGCGGAGGCAGCAGCGTTAACGCTTAAGAAGCGCTTGGAAGGCGGGGGTGGACACACGGGCTGGAGTGCAGCCTGGCTGCTTAATCTATATGCACGTTTGAAGGATGGAGGGAGTGCGTATAGCTGTTTACGTCGTATTTTGCAAGATTCAAGTCTGCCGAATTTATTCGGTAATCACCCTCCATTTCAGATTGACGGTAACTTCGGAACTACGGCCGGAATTGCTGAAATGCTCTTGCAGAGTCATCAGGAAGGGCTTGAATTATTACCGGCTCTTCCAGAAGAATGGTCTGAAGGTAGTGTGAAAGGCTTAGTAGCACGTGGCGGCTTTATCACAAATATAGAATGGCGTGAAGGACGCTTAATGAAGGCGGAGCTGACCTCGACTCATGGTCAAATCTGCAGAATTTATAGTCACCAGCCTTTGCTCATTCAAAGTTCTGATGGTTCACGAATAGGGCTAGAGATGGAATTTGAAACCGTAATAGGAGAGACCTATATCATTACACCACAAAGCGAATAAAACACATCGTTCTAGCATATAGGCTGTTCTCAGAGTAGAATTATTCTACAGGGAGCAGTCTTTTTTTGCCTAAACGCTCATTATCTATTAAATGGTAGGGTTCGTTATAAGACTATAGGAGCCGGAGGAACGGAATATATATGTGGAAAAAACGCTTCACATTAGTAAAGATCATTCTGGGAGGAGTGATTATATTCGCTGCTATTCCACCGATGATTTATTGGGGCTGGGGTCATGCTTATGCGGCTTCGAGTTCACCCACCCTTCGTTCTGTAAATGAAGTAGCGCAGAAGCTAACGGGTGCAATGAACAACCGAAGGGAGACCATTACTTTTACTTATGAGAGCAAAGGTTCAAATTTGAAAACGAAAATACAAGCGGCCCTGGATCAAGCGATGGCTAGTGACCCTTATTTGTATTACATTATAGACAGCTACGGATATACTTATCGAGGAAGCGCAAGCTCTGTAAAAGTTACGGTGGAAGTGAAATATTTGGAGACGCTGGAGCAGACGGCTTTTGTGAACAAAGAAGTGAAGGCTGCGCTGAAGAAGATCATAACGCCGGGCATGAACAATCATCAGAAGGTGAAGGCGATCCATGATTGGGTTGTGCTTCATCTGAAATATGATACTTCGTATCGTAAATATACGGCTTATGAAGGATTGAAGAGTGGCAGCGCCGTTTGCCAAGGGTATTCGCTGTTGACCTATAAGCTGTTAAAGGAAGCTGGATTCACGAATAAAATCGTTGAGGGTACAGCAAAGCAGCCGGGAGGACGTAGTCAGTTGCATGCCTGGAATCTAGTGTTATTAGATGGACGGTGGTATCATCTCGACACGACTTGGGATGACCCGACACCGGATAAGGCTGGCGTTATTAGTACGGCGTACTACATGAGGACAGATGCACAGATGCGTCAGGATCATAGCTGGACGAAATCCTATCCGGCAGCGTCGGTAGGTTATCATAAGACCTTGTCTGCACTTGTGGAGCGTGGAGGACAGAGTGCAGCTGTGTATAAAAAGCTTCAGAAGGATCTCAATTATGAGCTATATGCCGAGGAGCTAATTGTACGTTCGGTAGGAGATCTGACTCGGCTAGCGAATAAGGCAATGGCCTCCGGTGAGGTGTCTATATTATTCCGCTATCATGGGAGTGGAACTCAGCTTAAGAATGACCTGCAGGAGCTATATAAGCTTGGACTAGAGGATGTATCTTACTCCAGTTCTGCTTTTGACAATACGGGCGATCTCAAAGTGTTTGTGACTTGGGAATAGAAGGATATAAGAAAGGGACATCCCATAAGCCTGAATGGCTGCGGGACATCCCTTTTTGTTTTTTTTACGGGTTCATTTTATTCTGGGTGAGTACTAAGATCGCATTTATCCAAAGGAATAATACTGCTCTTTCGGAACCAGCGATAGCCGAACCAGATTAGGAGAAACAGCGGTAAGCTGATATAAGAAACGGCGATACCATACCAGTCGATCGTTCCACCTGTGAAGGCGCCCATATTCTGACCGAGTATAGCTACAATACAAAGTGCTAAGGCAAAAATAGGTCCGAATGGGAACCATCTGGCCCGGTAAGGTAGTTCATCTAGGGAATGGCCTTGTGCTATAAAGGCACGTCTGAAGCGGTAGTGGCAGACTGCAATGCCTAGCCAGTTAATAAATCCGCACATCCCAGAGGCGTTCAGTAGCCAGTTATATACGGCACCATCACCAAAGAATGAAGCAAGAAAGGCGAGCATTCCGACAGCCGTAGTTACTAGCAAAGCGCCAACAGGGACACCGCGGCGATTAAGCTTGCCCAGTGCGCGTGGAGCCATTCCATCCTTAGCCATTGCATACAGGACACGGGTGGAAGCATACATTCCAGAGTTCCCTGCCGATAGTACAGAGCTGAGAATGACGGCATTCATTACGGATGCAGCAATGGCAAGCCCGGCTTTATTGAACACGATCGTAAACGGACTGACTCCGATGTCATCGATGCCACCACGCAGCAGATCTGGATTCGTATAAGGAATCAACATTCCGATTACAAATATAGCAAGGATATAAAAGATTAATATACGCCAGAATACTTGGCGGATCGCAATGGGGACGTTGCGGCGTGGATTCTCGCTCTCACCCGCAGCAACGCCGATTAGCTCGGTACCCTGGAAGGAGAATCCGGCTGCCATAAATACCCCGACGAAGGCAAAGAAGCCACCGTTGAAGGAACTGCCCCCCATTTGGAAGTTACTGAAGCCTACAGCTTTTCCACCCATAATGCCGAATATCATGAGCACCCCGACAATAAGGAAGGCGATAACGGTAATGATTTTGATAATAGCAAACCAATATTCTGATTCCCCATAGCCACGAGCAGATAGGAAATTCAGACCGAACATCAGTAGAAGGAACACCAGACTCCAGAGGAAGGAAGGACTGTCCGGGAACCAATATTTGATGATGAGGGTAGCCGCTGATAGCTCTGCTGCAATCGTAACCGCCCAGTTATACCAGAAGTTCCAACCGATGGCGAAACCAAAGCCGGGGCTGACAAAACGAGTGCCGTAGGTACTGAAGGACCCGGAATCCGGTAAATAGGTGGCGAGCTCTCCAAGACTAGTCATGAGAAAATAAACCATTACCCCCACAGCGGTATAAGCCAGAAGGGCTCCACCAGGTCCTGCTGAAGCGATCGCGCCGCCACTGGCTAGAAACAGACCCGTCCCAATACTTCCGCCTAGTGCGATCATGGTCAAATGTCTTGCTTTGAACGATTTTTTAAGCGCAGGCTGATTCATGTTGCCTTGCGCTGGGTTGTGCTGATTGCCCTGCATGAATATGACACTCCTTATGATCTAATCTTACTGTTCATGAACGGGGAGCGCTGAGCTGCTTACTCCCGCAATGCGGGAGGTATACTTCGATGATGTACGAAACATACAAATTCTGTAAACGCAAAGAAGCCGCAAACTATGTCTGCGGCTTCCATCTATACAGCTCCGCATCATACTCCCTGTGAAGATAGCGCAACACACTGCAGTCTGCTACTTACGCAGGCTGTACAATGTGACAGTTCCGTGCCTTTCGGCAACGGCCCCAGCCTGCACCGCTGTAAGAGCTACAGCGCAAGCTTCGGCGGATATTCCTTTCGGCGTGATTCATAGACGGCTCTAACGTCTCCACACGCGTACTTTTTATATCCGCGACCTCTACCTCATCTTAGTATGACGAGGCTATCTTTACTTCATTCATTTATAAACAACAGGAATTAGTATAAAGCAAGTTTACTTCTCAAAGCAATGACAAAATCAGGTACTTCCGTGTTAATTACGGCGGCGTTCTGACATCTGTTGCCATACAGTGCCTGCTGCGGCTTCACCTGAGGCGATACGTTCCAAAGCCATCTTGGCTTGAAGGCCAACCTCGAACTCTGGATCATCCGCTGCAAGTGTGAGCGCATCTTGAGCTTCAGATGTGCCAACTTCGTAGAGAAAACGAGCTGCGCGCCAGCGGACAAGCTTGCTCTTATCCGTTAGTGCTGCCGTCATCACTGGCGTGGCGGCAGGATCGCCGATGTCGGATAGCGTATCGCCAGCCGTACGTCTTACGGCTGGGGCGCTGTCAGCCATCGCCTCAAAGAGCAGCTCCATCGCCTCAGGCGTGCGAAGGTCGCCTAGATACACGACAGCAAGCCTGCGAATATGCAGCTTGGGATCGTGTAGCGCTGCCTTAAGCTCCGGCAGGAGCTCCGCCGTCGGCGTAAGATCCTCGAGCGCGGCGTACCGCACGCGCCAATCCTCATGCTTCAGGTCTCGCAGCAGCTCATCCTGCGTGCGAGTTCGTCTCTGCTCGACGAACTCACCTTCGGCTCCGTGCGCAATAGCTTGCTGCACGAGGGAGTCGAGGCGTTCCTGCGGATACGCTGCCTCGATTTCTTGCTCGACCTCGCGCGCAATGTCCGCGGGCTCGCCATAACGCACGCCGTAATCGGTGAGCTTGCGCTCTTTGATCATTACGGCGCTAGCCACATCCATAACCGCTTTAGTAAAGCGGTTAGCTAAGGATATGCGCTCTTCATTCGCGCCTGTTTTTACGCGGATTTGCATCGGAATTCCGCGGAACAATTGGACGAAGACTTGCGCTTCCCCAAAATGCGCACCGGCATTCTCGTCAGCCAGACTCCAATCTCCAGTTAATCCTTCGTTGCTCCCGAAGCGGCTTTGAACTTCCCTTAGAATGGCCGCCCAATCGGCGTTGCCTTTGCGCTCAAGTGCTGCAAAGTCAGCGGCATGATAAATGCTAGTAACGCCCGGTATCGTTAACATTTCACGTGCCCAAGCAGGTGCGGAACGCTCACTTTCTGGCGTATAGGTTTTGCGAATTCCGGGTTCTAAACTTTCGTCCAAATGTAGCTTCATCGTATTTGGACTTGGAGTCGGTTCAATAAAAGTAATCTTCATACGTAGCTCCCCCTTGAACGGTATATGCACCGCCATACTTTATACACATATTATCTCATTTCTGGCGTGAAACCAAAAGAACTCTTCTATTATTTCGCTAAAGTCTGCCATTGTGAGGAATAAAAGGGCGAACCTTTATCATGCTATTTGTATATTTTGCAAAATACGCTGCTGTTCAATATAGTTGTAGTATATTCGCAAAAGCTAGGATTGCCCGGTAAACTTCTGAAGAAGAGGTGTTGTATGCCTAAAACTCGTTACCATAACGTCGATAATGTAAGTACCGATAAATCATTAAAGGAATTTCGCCAGTGGCGTGAGGAGCGTCGTCGCAAGAAGAAGGACTATTCTTATGTTGTACCGAATACGCCGCCCAAAGTATCTTATCTGTCTGAGAATCGATTGGAGAATACCATTACGTGGATTGGGCATTCAACATTTTTCCTTCAATATGAAGGGATGAATATCATTACAGATCCCATCTGGGCGAGAAGGCTAGGCTTTGAAAAAAGACTGGGACAACCTGGAATTCCACTTAGCGAAGTGCCACCGATTGACCTGATTCTGATTTCGCACTCTCATTATGACCATTTGCATATCGCCTCTATCCGTAAATTATATCGGGCAGGGACAACGCTTGTAGTTCCTGTTGGTCTGAAGCGTAAAATGCTTCGCAAAGGGTTCCACAACTGTGTGGAAATGGAATGGTGGCAGGAGATTACGCTAGGTAAGATCAAGCTTAGTTTTGTTCCTACTCAGCACTGGACGCGGAGAACGCCATGGGATACGAATACTTCTCATTGGGGTGGGTACATCTTGGAGCCCGCTGACTCCGGAAATCAGAAGTCTTCTCCAAATCTTTATTTCGCTGGGGACAGCGGTTATTTCCCAGGCTTTAAGGAGATCGGAAACCGTTATAAGATCGATATCGCGCTTGTGCCGATTGGGGCCTATGAACCGGAATGGTTCATGACCTCTCAGCATGTAAATCCTGAGGAAGCCATACAAGCTTTCCTAGATGTAGGGGCGGAGACCATGATTCCGATGCATTACGGTACCTTCAGACTTGCTGATGATACCGCCCGGGAAGCACTGGATCGCATGGAGAACGCCCGAGTTAAACACGCGATTTCGGAGGAAAGAATTCGTATACTCGGTTATGGAGAAACACTGGTCGTACAAAAGGAGAATCGCACATCTGGGGAATAATTGAAAAAATTCCTCCTTAAAAGTTGTCGCTGTAAAACAGCTGGAATAAGTTTCGCAGGAGAGAGATCAGCTTAAATGCCTATTTCACGGGATTTTTGCACTGATTTTATGCTATAATGAGCCGAAACCCTAAAGTGAAAAGGATGGTAATGCGTAATGATTAGCACAAGCGGCGTAACACTCCGCTACGGAAAACGCGCTCTCTTCGAAGATGTAAACATAAAATTCACCCCTGGTAACTGCTATGGTTTGATTGGTGCCAATGGTGCTGGTAAATCAACCTTTCTGAAAATTCTGTCTGGGGAGATTGAAGCGAACACGGGTGATGTTCATATAACACCAGGTGAACGCCTTGCAGTTCTGAAGCAGAATCATTTCGAGTACGATGAATTCCCGGTACTTGAAACAGTAATTATGGGTCACACTCGTCTTTATGAAATCATGAAAGAAAAGGACGCGCTTTATGCGAAGTCAGATTTCACGGAAGCAGATGGCCTACGTGCCGGTGAGCTTGAAGGCGAATTTGCAGAACTTAATGGCTGGGATGCAGAGCCGGATGCGGCAGCTATGCTGATCGGTCTTGGTATTATGCGTGAACTGCATGATAAGAAAATGGCCGAACTGAGCGGCAATGAGAAGGTACGGGTACTCTTGGCACAAGCCTTGTTTGGCCGTCCAAATAACCTCCTGCTCGATGAGCCTACCAACCACTTGGATCTAGAATCGATTGGCTGGTTAGAGAACTTTCTCATGGATTATGAAGGTACTGTTATCGTCGTATCCCATGACCGTCACTTCTTGAACAAAGTATGTACGCATATTGCGGATATTGATTTTGGCAAAATCCAGATGTACGTTGGTAACTACGACTTCTGGTATGAGTCCAGTCAGCTTGCTCAAGCTTTGCAGCGTGATTCGAACAAGAAGAAGGAAGACAAGATCAAGGAACTGCAAGCCTTTATTCAGCGTTTCTCGGCCAATGCTTCCAAGTCTAAGCAGGCGACTTCTCGTAAGAAACAACTCGAGAAAATTACGTTGGATGACATTCGTCCATCTAACCGTAAATATCCGTTCCTCAACTTCAAACCTGAACGTGAAGCAGGTAAGCAGCTTCTGACAATCAGTGGATTGACCAAATCGGTTGAAGGTGAGAAGGTTCTTGATGAAATCAGCTTTGTAGTTAACAAAGGTGATAAGATTGCTTTCGTGGGTCCTTACTCCCAGCCTAAATCACTGCTGTTTGATGTGATCATGGGTGAGCAGGAAGCGGATGCAGGTGAATATGCATGGGGAGTCACTACAACTCAAGCTTATTTCCCGAAAGACAACTCCAGCTATTTCGATGGCGTGGACATGAATCTCGTAGAATGGCTGCGTCAGTATTCTAAAGATCAAGATGAGACGTTCCTACGTGGATTCCTTGGACGGATGCTGTTCGCCGGAGAAGAAGCACTGAAGAAAGCAAGCGTATTGTCCGGGGGCGAGAAGGTTCGCTGTATGCTGGCGAAGATGATGCTGAACGGTGCGAACGTGCTTGTATTCGATGAACCTACCAATCACTTGGATTTGGAATCCATTACGGCACTGAATAACGGACTGATCGATTTCGACGGGACTATTCTATTCACTTCCCATGACCATCAGTTCATCCAAACGATTGCTAACCGTATCATTGAGATCACACCTACAGGTGTAATTGATCGCACGATGACATACGATGAGTATTTAGAGAATCCAGAAATTAAGGAAATGCGCCAACGCATGTATCCTGTAGAAGTATAATATTTACTTTCCGCCGTTATGCGGAAGGAACCCGTTAAGCAGCTACTCTAATCCTAATAGGATTGGAGTAGCTGTCTTTATAATTTCTATTTTGAAAAGATAACGGCAGGTGATGCTTGTGGACAGAACTATTTTTATTATGAGGCATGGGGAGACCGAATTTAATACGGAAGGTCGTTACCAAGGCCAATTGGATTCACCTCTGACTGAGCATGGAATGGATCAAGTCAGACAAATTAGTAGGCTGCTTCGTTATTCGGTGGATCATCCCTCCGAATGGAAGGTGATTTCAAGTCCACTTGGGAGAGCGCTGCAAAGCACACAAATTTTGTGTGATATCTTAGGTTATGATTTCAATAAAGTAGAAACGGATTCTAGGTTAAGTGAGGTTTCCGTTGGTTCTTGGTCAGGGTTAACGCTTAAGGAAATTGAGCAGGGCTGGCCGAATAGTCTTGAAGATACGACTATGTATGATTGGTATTTTCGTTCACCAGATGGAGAGAGCTATGAAGCGGTTCAGGAGCGTGTTACAGACTGGCTAGATAGCTTGTCCTCCACTCCGCGGGTCATTGCGGTTACACATGGATTAACAAGTAGAATTCTACGGGGAGTATACGCGGGGCTTGCAAGACAGGACGCCTTATCACTTGAGGTTTCCCAAAGCGCATGTTTTCAGTTGGCTAATTATACAATAAAGAGAATCAGTTATGAATTTGATGAGTTCTAGCCCATCCATTAAGGCAGACGAACGCATAAAAGGCTGCGTTGTCCCTGAGGGATACGCAGCCTTTTATGTTTATAAAATAGTGCTAGGATCCGCCGGTACGACGGCGTTGGTTGCTAGGCTTTTTGTTATTCTGACTTTTTAGGGGTTTAGCGGATCCGGCCTGGAAAGTTGATCCAGGTTTAGAGGAAGATTGTTGTTTCTTCTGCTCCAGCTTTTGCCGGATAGCTTCAGCTAAATTGATTTTTCCTTTTTCATTGTTTTCGCTCATTATGATAACCTCCTTTGAAGCAAGTCCTTCACTTTATTCTAATTGTTTTTAAATGCTGCTACAAGGGCAAGAATAATTGAAAGAATTCTTTTCTAACAAAACAGAAAACGAGGAGATAGCCAAAATGGTTGATATTTACGAAGATATACGTAAAGGCGAGCGTGGCGCTTGGGTTAGTATAGCCGCTTACCTCATTTTATCGACATTCAAGCTGGTTAGCGGTTATCTATTCGCCTCTAGTGCATTGGTCGCGGACGGTGTCAATAATTTAACTGACATCGTAGCATCTGCAGCCGTGTTGGTTGGTCTAAAGATTTCGCGGAAGCCACCTGACTCTGACCATGCTTATGGACATTTTCGGGCAGAGACAGTAGCTGCATTGTTGGCTTCATTTATTATGGCGGTAGTAGGTATTCAAGTGATTGTGGAGGCGGTGCGGTCCTTTTTCGATCGTGCAAAGGAAACCCCGCAGCTATGGTCTGCTGGTGTGGCCCTAGTGTGTGCAGTAGCAATGATGGGAGTATACATATACAACAAAAGGCTGGCTAAGCAGATAAATAGTAGTGCACTCATGGCAGCGGCGAAAGATAATTTTTCGGATGCTATGGTTAGTATAGGTGCTGCTGTTGGGATTGTAGGTGCGCAGTTCGGACTGCCGTGGATTGATTCTGCGGCGGCAGTAGTTGTCGGACTAATTATCTCTAAGACGGCATGGGATATTTTTCGTGACTCGACCTACCGGCTTACGGATGGCTTTGATGAAGATAGATTGATGGATCTACGTAGTACGATTGCTCGAACACCGGGAGTAGAGGGGATTAAAGATGTGAAGGCACGGGTGCACGGGAACCATGTACACGTGGATGTTGTAGTGGAGGTAGACGCGAATATTACAGTGGTGGAAGGTCATAGGATTAGTGATTCCATTGAAGAGAGAATGAGCAAGCTACACAATATTATGAATGTACAGGTGCATGTGGAACCTAAAGATTAAATTGAAAAATTCTATTTTAAGGAAAAAACAAACATATTCAAGGAGGATTCAAGACTTTAGTCCTGTGTTTTACCATAAAGTGGCATGATTATATGTGCAATTTGGAGCATGTTCCAAATCCCGGGCAAGCCTATAATGAGGGCATAAAGGAATGTAGTACACACCTTTGTTGAAATCTCATCATGGTATTGGGGGAACGTATGATTAAATCACATAAGCAATTAACAGCATCCTTATTGGTTTCAGCTGCAATTGTTGCAGGTTTAGGAGTATCTGCTCCTGGAAATGCAGCAGCAGCCTCAAGTCCATCAAATTCAGTTATGGCAGCAGCAGCCGGTCAAACAGCGGTCATCGAGGCAAGTGTTCGCCTTCGCAGTACACCTTCTACAAGTGGAGAAGTAGTGAAGTATTTGCAAAAGGGAGATCAAGTGCAGATTGTGGCACAACCGAATAGCTATTGGTATCAGGTGAAAGCAGCGGATGGATCCGTAGGCTATACAAGTGCAGATGATAAGTATATCAGCGTAAATTCATCATCAGTAGGTACACCAACAACACCATCAGCACCATCAGCACAAACGGGAACCATAAAGTACGGAGTGAATCTTCGAACTACACCTTCTACAAGCGGAAAAGTACTGAGACTTCTGAAGAAGGGAGAACAAGTACAGCTTCTGGCACAGCCGAACAGCTCCTGGTATCAAATTCAAACCTCTGATGGTAGCATTGGATATATAAGTTCAAATGATCAATATACTTCGTTCGCTAATAATGGGGGGACTGGGACGGTAACGCCGACACCGACGCCGCCAGCACCAGTACCACCTATTTCTACACCTGGGGCTTCTGCCCAAATCGAGAGTGTAATCTCAGCAGGTATGGGCTATCTTGGGACACCTTATGAGTTTGGTTCCAGCAGATATGATACAAGTACCTTCGATTGTTCTGATTATATCCGGCAAATTTTCATGGATGGTGTGAATCTGAAACTGCCTGCTGATTCCCGTCAACAGGGAGATTGGGTGAAATCGAATAGTACGGTAGTTACGTCTACTTCCGGTTTGAAACGCGGCGATCTAATGTTCTTTATGGATTATAAAGGGAACTCCGCTTCAGCGTATGAAGGGGTCGATAAATCTAAGGCAAGAATATCGCATGTTGCTATGTATCTAGGAGATGGACAAGTTCTTCATACGTATTCCGTAGCTTCAGGCGGGGTGAAAGTAGATAAATTAAGCGCTTCTTGGACGAATCGTTTCCTCTTCGGGGGATCGGTCATCCGATAATTATATAGGTATACAGAAGCGGCAGCATCGCATGTTTGTGACGGGTGAACAAAGGCGGCGTAAGCGCAAAAGCTACCCCCTCAGTAGAATGATCTACTGAGGGGGTAGCTTTTTGTAAATATAAGAATTTATATGTTCCGTTCTATAAATTATCTTTATATTTCTCGCTTAAACACTTGCCGTCCTCATAGGGACGCCGAAGGCATTTATGCTTGTTATCATCTTTTTTGTACTAATTACATAATTACATTGGCAGCAACAGGAACCTTTACCCACGCTTTTCCTAGCCAAGTGTAGATTTCTCTCCATTCATTGCCCCAAGTATCCGTAATCACTTCACCTGTGGTATCAAGCGTTTGAGCGCTAAGCCAGCCTGCGGGAATCATACTGCCAACTGAAAAGTGGAAAGCTGTTTTTTCGGTTAGAACAATTTGTGGTGTGGCTGGAGTAATATCCGATGGGGTAATGATCGTTTCAAAAGATGTTGTGTAAGTGCTTCCATTTGCGGTCGTAGAATCTGTAGTTGTCCCTGTTACCTCTGCGGCTGATGCTGTAGCTGCTATTGAAGCCATAAGTCCCAAGGCAACTGTTATGCTGGCGAATTTTTTCATGTTAAGTTCCTCCTCATTATGATCTAATTTCAAAACTTTTTCTTATTTTCTCAAGTGACATCTGTGTGGGAATGACCTATACTTTCTGCATGATGAATAAGATATATGGATAGTTATGGGAGGAGGCTACATCGATCTACCTCTGCGTCCCGTGAAGAGGGAAACAACAAACAGAACCAAGAATACGAAGAATAGTATCTTTGCAAGACCAGCAGCGGCTGCTACAAGATTGAAGAAACCAAAGATACCAGCGATTACAGCTACAACTAGCAGAATTGCGGACCATTTTAACATTACATATCACCTATCCTTTTTTTGATTTGTAGTCATTGTATAAACGGGGACTTTGATTCTGAAACAAAGGGGAGCAGGGAGTTTTGACAACGCTCGACAGATTGTTTCGGCATATGGTAGTAGGGGTAACTATGCAGTATACAAGGCTGATTAGCCACTATTTATGAGATTTGGAAGGGGTTATGAATATGATCATTGAACTTAGTGTAGCTCTCGTTGCCATCGCATTCGCAATACTTGTTTTCTTTCTAATTAAGACTTTGCAGTCAGCGAAGCAATCTCTTGACAAAGTAAGCCAGACCTTGGTGGAAGTGCAGAAGACGATGGATGAACTGACTTATGAAGTGAAGACTACAGTCAGACATGCAAATGAAATTACCGCTGATGTACAGAATAAAATTCAGAAGATTGATCCTGTCATAGATTCTGTGAAGAATTTGGGAGAAGTTATGAATGAGTTGACCTTAACCGTTAAGCAAGTTTCAGTAACTGTGATTGAAAGATATCGTAAATCACATGAATTGAGGGAGAAGCGTAAGGGGGTATCCTTAAAAGAAGCTCCGCTGACTCCAGCTGAGGAACGTACGGTAAACTCTTATGATGCTGTTAATAACGAGAAAGCACCGGGGAAAATAGCTACTGTGTTAAAAAGTGTAGATGTAGCTGCAACTCTTTGGAAAAAATTCCGTCATTAAAGTTAAGGCAGCAAGTCCTCTGTAAATGGCGGCTGCAGATAAGAAAGGTGGGATAACAACATGAACATTATCATTCTTTTGTTTAGTCTACTTTCCCCATACTTTGATGCGTCTCCACAGTTGACGCCTATCTCAACTTTTAGTGATCAGCCTAAGACAGTTCTCACATTTGAATATTCCTCAGAAACGAGCCCTTCTATAAACCGGTTTGATTCACTGCAAGGTGTTGCTTTATATGCTACGAAGGAAGAATTGCTTCTGGCCAAGGGTGATCCGCTTGCGGTAACAAATGATCCATTGCAAGGGACAGAGGAGTACCAATATGCAGATGTGACAGTGGGTGTTGGTGAGGGGTTTGTGCTGTATGTGCATGTCTCACCATCTCAAGCACAGCAGTTTGGTCTACAGGTAAATGGGGTGGGAATTGATCCCATGAAGGATAATGTGCAATCTACCTTGGGTAAACCGTATTTTATAGCCGAAGATGGAGATGTGTATATGAGAGGAAATAATGCGCTCAAAATATATCGAAATTTAGCAGGTGAATTTGAAGGTATTGATTTATTTGATAGTATTTCTTCTTAATATGTTTCACTTTTGATCATTTTGGTTAATAAATAGGGGCTGTCTTTACCATAGAGTAACCTCCCGAACCACTACATGTAGTGGCTCGGGAGGTTACTTTGCTGAAGGCGTAAATGAACCTATTACTATATTTACATATATTAAAAATAGAAATAACACATTTAAATAGCGTATGATATAGGTAATGAGTCGCAGAATTTTTCGTTCGTAATACTATTCGTGTGAGGTGAAGATGATGAGAATCTTAATCGTAGATGACAATCCGACTAATGTTATCATTATCCGTGAAATCCTGAAAAAAGAAGATTACCGAAATTTCGTAACCGCATCCTCAGCAAAAGAGATGCTTACGCGGTTGGGTATCGGTTCTGTGAGTGAAGATGGACGTCCTCGGATGTCAGATATCGATCTGATTTTACTGGATATGATGATGCCGGAAATGGATGGAATCGAGGCATGTCGTGTTGTGCAGCAATACGAACACCTGAAGGATATTCCAATAATAATGGTTACAGCTGTTGGAGATTCCAAGAAGCTGGCAGAAGCACTGGATGCAGGTGCAGTAGATTATGTTACGAAACCCATTAACAAAGTGGAACTGATGGCCCGAATTAGGCTCGCGCTGCGGTTGAAGCGAGAGAAAGATTGGCATAAGGAACGAGATCAGCGAATTCAAGAAGAATTGAGACTGGCCGCACTTGTTCAGAATGCTGTGTTGAGCTCGCCTCTTCAGGAAGAGAATTTTGAGGTCAATGCCATCTATCAGCCATCCTCTGAGCTTGCCGGTGATTTATACGCGTGGTACCCCCTTGGTGATGGCCGATATGGCGTGATCCTGCTGGACATTATGGGACACGGAATATCGTCATCTCTTTTTTGTATGTTTCTTGCTTCTGTATTAAAGGACACGGTAACTACGTATGTAGAGCCGGAAAAGGTAATTCAGGAGCTCAATCGAAGGTTTAATCAGCTCTATATTGAGAAAAAGTTGATCCAATACTACTTTACGACCATTTATCTTGTGATAGATACCCGTATGAAACGTATTGACTACGTTAACGCCGGGCATCCACCAGCGCTGTTTTTTGAAGGCGAGGCTAAGACTCCAGTCATGCTGGAGAGTAACTGTCACCCAGTAGGTCTGTTTGAACGGATCGATATTCAGCCACAGAGCTTAACCTATGAAGATGAAGGGCATTTAGTTCTTTATACAGATGGTCTATTGGAACTGGTTGAGGGTGAACAAGAAGAGCAGCTTAAATTTATGATTCAACATTTAAATGTTGAACATAAGTGGAACGAAGAAGCTATTCGGGCTGCATTTTTCAATGTAGAGGTTCCTAAAGAGCGTGATGATGATAAATGTATTGTGTGGATCTCACTGAAGAAGGGAACAGATAGAGAATGAAGATAAAGGCTAAACTCTTAATTGGCTTCAGTGCCATGTTAGCGATTATGCTTGCACTTACGATGATAGGATACGACCGCTTAAATTATATGAATGACCAACTGGAAGGTTATCAGGACAGATATATGAAGGGGCGGTCTTCTTCGGGGATGCGTGGAGAAGTCAATGATATGGCGCGAATATTGACCACGACCATGCTAAGTGCAGATGCATCATCGGTAGAATCTCAAAAGAATGAGATTGATAAAAAGATTAATAAAGCGAATGAGCACTACGAGAAAATAAAAGCGTCGATGACCAGCGCTGAAGAGATGCAAATGGTTAGTCAAATAGATGATGCGTACACCTCTTATTTAAATTATCAGGAAAAGGTATTGAAACTGCTATCGGCTGGTTATTTTCAAAATGCCAGCACATATTCCAACACAGAGGGACAAGCGATTCAGAATGCCGTGTTAAACGCTCTGAACAGTCTCTCTGATTATAATGCGTTTATTATGAACGAAGAGAGTACGAAGGCCAACGAAGCTTATAAAAGTTCGACTCAGATGGTAGTTCTTATGATGATTCTGGGCTTACTTCTCGGACTTGGAGTAGTTCTTTGGATCATCCCTAGCATCACACGGGGGCTTAATGTCGTTTCGATGATGATTACCAGCTTTGGCAACGGTAAAGTGAGAGCCATACGGCGTATAAAGGTTACTACTAAAGATGAAATTGGTGAGGTTGCTCTCGTCTTTAAGAAGATGGCTTTAGATCTTGAACAGAAGCAGCAAATGGAACAGGCCTATGCGCAAGCGCAGAATGACCAATCCTGGCTGAATGCGAATGTTGCTCAGGTGACGGAACTATTGCGAGGTGTTAGCTCCTTGGATCAGGTCTCACAGACCTTCATCAATGAGTTTACCCCTGTGCTGGGAGCACAGTTCGGAGCTGTATATTTAAAAGATGCCAATCGTCCTGATTTTTTACGAAGCAGTGGATATTATGCAGTAGATAACGATAAGAAACCTAAGGACGGGTTTATGATTGGAGAAGGGCTAGTAGGACAAAGTGCGCTCGATATGCACCCCATTAGACTGGAGAAGGCTCCTGAAGACTATTCATCCGTCAAGTCCGGATTTGTGGATGCGCAACCTAGATATATTTCTATCCATCCGCTTATTTTTGAAGACGAACTGCTGGGTGTAGTAGAATTTGCTTCATTCCAACCTTTTAGCAGTTTGAAAAATGATTTGCTGCAACAACTTGCGAATAATTTAAGTATTATTTTTAATAATATTAGCCGTCGTTTGATCGTGGAGAAATTATTGCGTGATTCACAAGCTCTTACGGAAGAGCTGCAGTGTCAGTCGGAGGAATTACAGACTCAGCAAGAGGAATTGCGTCGTTCCAATGAGAACTTGGAAGAGCAGACGGATGCGCTTAAACGTTCGGAAGAACTGCTCCAGCGTCAGCAGGAAGAACTGGAGCATTATAATACGGAACTTATTGCCAAGACCCGCGCTTTAGAGGAACAAGTGCAAGAGGTTGAAGAGAAGAAAGATGAAATTGAGCATGCAAAAATTCAATTAGAGAAACAGGCCAAACAATTATCTGTGACAAGTAAATATAAATCAGAGTTCTTGGCGAATATGTCTCATGAATTGCGGACTCCACTTAACAGTCTCTTGATTTTATCTCAGCTTCTTACGGAGAATAAGGATGGCAACTTGTCAGAGAAACAGGTTGAATTTGCACATACGATTTATATGTCAGGTGCAGACTTGCTTAAGATGATTGATGAGATTTTGGACTTATCCAAGGTTGACGCTGGCAAGATGGAACTGAACCAAGAAGAAATTAAATTAACGGAGCTGAAGAGCTTTGTGAAGCAGAATTTTGCTCCGCAAGCGCTCAAAAAGGGACTTTCTTTAAAAATCACCTTTAACGAGCCATTACCAGATAGCGTCATTGCCGATGGTCATCGGTTGAAGCAGGTGCTAAGAAATCTACTTTCTAATGCTTTTAAGTTTACGATGGAAGGGTTTATTGAGTTCTCGGTTAGCCAAGCAGATGACAATCTTATTCCGCTGGATCTGCCGAGTGAAGTTGAATATATTGCTATTGCTGTGAAGGACAGTGGAATTGGTATACCGGCGGACAAGACCGATATTGTGTTTGAAGCTTTCCAACAGGTGGATGGGACAACCAGCCGTAAATTTGGGGGGACAGGCTTAGGTTTATCCATTAGCCGTGAGTTAGCGCGTTTAATGGGTGGAGCTATTGTGCTGGAATCCCGTGAGGGTCAAGGCAGTACCTTTACTATGTATTTGCCGGTTATAGGGAATTATAATAAACAACCCGCAGTAATAGAAGCTGCTGCTTCTAGAGAGGATCGGGCCTTCGAAGAATATATCGGAGATATGCTTCCAACCCTTGTACCAACGCCAGTCCATGAACCTATTCCACAATTGATGATCGATGATGACCGTGATCATTTGACTGCAAATGATAAGGTTCTGCTTATTATTGAAGACGATGAGAGCTTTGCGAAAATATTACTGGATATGGCTCATGGCCGCAATTTCAAAGGGCTTGTAGCCCTTCAAGGCGATACTGGACTGCAGATGGCGAAGACTTATCTACCTGATGCAATTATTCTAGACATTCAGCTGCCTGTAATGGACGGTTGGACCATCCTTAGAGAGTTAAAAAGCGCATCTCAGACCCGCCACATTCCTGTCCATGTCATCTCTGTAAATGATGAAGTGAAGCAGGGGCTTATGATGGGGGCTATGGCTTATTTAAGAAAACCATCTTCTAGAGAAGCTCTAGAGCGGGCGTTCTCGCAAATCGAGAACTACACCTCCAGTACGTTGAAATACTTGCTGATTGTTGAGGATGATGAGATTCAGCGTCGTTCTATCATGGAATTGATCGGTCACGACGATGTGGCTATAACCGCAGTTTCAACTGGCGGGGAGGCACTGAGTGAGCTACGGAAGCAGAGATATGATTGTATGGTTCTGGATCTGATGCTTGAGGATATGACTGGTTTCGATCTGCTGGATCAAATTCGTGATGATGAGGAATTAAATGATCTACCTATTATTATTTATACGGGTAAGGATTTGGATGGCAAAGAAGAGACACAGCTACGCAAATATGCGGAATCAATTATTATCAAGGATGTACGTTCTCCAGAACGGTTATTAGATGAGACTACGCTGTTCTTGCACCGGGTAGAAGCCAATCTTCCGGAAGATAAACGTAAGATACTGCAGAAGCTTCATAATAAAGAAGAATTGTTCGAAGGAAAGAAAATACTGCTCGTCGATGATGATATTCGCAATGTGTTTGCGCTCTCCAGTGTACTCGAAGAGTATCATATGGAAGTGAAGTTTGCGGAGAATGGACGCGAGGCGCTGGAAATGCTGGTAGAGCAAGAAGATTTCGATCTTGTACTAATGGATATGATGATGCCGGAGATGGACGGATATGAGGCTATGCGCCGGATTCGCGAGATGCCGCAGTACAAGAAACTGCCTATTATTGCGCTTACCGCCAAAGCTATGAAAGAGGATCGTGCCAAATGCATTGAAGCGGGGGCCTCTGACTATATGAAGAAGCCAATCGCAACGGGTCAACTTCTATCTTTAATGCGAGTCTGGCTGTATTCGTAACCTCAATATTGGGGTAATACTTTA
Source organism: Paenibacillus sp. VTT E-133280 (assembly GCF_002264385.1). Lineage (NCBI taxonomy): Bacteria > Bacillati > Bacillota > Bacilli > Caryophanales > Paenibacillaceae > Paenibacillus > Paenibacillus sp. VTT E-133280. The sequence continues at coordinate 32,154 of NZ_NFUX01000050.1, read as the reverse complement.
AAAGAACTAACAAAAAGCCATTCTTCAAAAGTACGGCGTGTTGATAAGGGAGTCGGGATAACAATGAAAGCAATAGAACACGGATATGAAGAGCAACCCGTTCTGGCGGGAAGTGACGAACTGGAGCAAATTGAGATTGAGCTGCTTCTTGATGGGGTACACCGTTTATATGGCTATGATTTCCGGAATTATGCGTTGCCTTCATTAAAACGACGCATCTGGCATCATGTTCATGCGGAGAATGTACTCACCATATCCGCGCTGCAAGAGAAGGTTCTGCATGATCGGGCTTGTTTTGAACGATTTGTCTACAGTCTCTCTATTCCTGTTACTGAAATGTTCAGGGATCCGGGATTATTTCTAACTTTTCGCCAGAAGGTAGTTCCATTGTTAAGAACCTATCCCTATATTCGTATCTGGCATGCTGGATGTTCCACTGGGGAGGAAGTTTATTCCATGGCCATCCTGCTTCATGAAGAAGGGCTTTATGATAAGGCTCGAATTTATGCCACAGATATGAATGAGCGTTCTTTACAGCAGGCTAAGGAAGGCGTTTATGATATTAGCAGAATGAAGCAATACACAAAGAATTATTTGGAGGCAGGAGGTACTCGGGCATTTTCCGAATACTATACTGCGAAGTATAATTCAGTTATTTTACAACCTTATTTACGCAAAAATATTATTTTTGCTGAGCATAATTTAGCTACTGACACTTCATTTAATGAATTTAATGTTATTTTCTGCCGAAATGTAATGATCTATTTCAATGATGAGCTTCGTGATCATGTTCACGGGTTGTTTCATGAAAGTCTAAGTCGCTTTGGAATCCTTGTTCTGGGCTCTAAGGAGTCCATTCACTTTACGAAATATAGCGATTGCTATGAATCTTTAGACAGAGTGGAGAAAATATACCGTAACATAAAATAACGCATGTGGGAGGGTGGTCCTATGGGGTTTCAAGAACCAATTCATATACTACTAGTAGACGACCGTCCTGAAAATTTGCTGGCGCTGGAGGCAGTGCTTGAGAGCCAGCATTACGAGCTAATTAAAGCTACCTCCGGTGAAGAAGCGTTGCGCTGTTTGTTAAGGTATGATTTTGCTGTCATTGTACTAGATGTACAGATGCCGGGTATGGATGGAATTGAAACTGCAAAATTGATCAAGGCCAGAGAGAAAACGAAGGAAATTCCGATTATTTTTATCTCTGCCAATAGCAAAGAAGCGGAGCATTTATTCGCTGGCTATTCGGCAGGGGCTATTGATTATATGGTCAAGCCGTTCATTCCACAAATTTTGAACTCTAAGATACAAGGCTTTGTCGAAATGTACATCACGAGCAAGAAGCATCAGACTCAAACCATGCTGCTGCAGCAAAAGACGAAAGAACTGGAAATCATTAATAGTGAGCTTATCAAGGCAAAAGAAGAGGCGGAGATCGCCTCGAAAGCAAAGTCGGAATTTCTAGCCATGATGAGTCATGAAATTCGTACACCTATGAACGGCGTAGTTGGTATGATCGATCTATTAATGGAGACGGATCTTACTTCTGAGCAAAAGGAATATTCAGAGATCATTCGGAAAAGTGCAGACACGTTGATTACGGTAATTAACGACATTCTTGATTTTACTAAAATGGAATCCGGAAAAATGGAAGTTGAAGAGCACTTATTTGAACTCCGAAATTGTATTCAAGAGGTGTTCAGTCTCTTTTCGATAGAAGCGGGAAAGAAGAACCTGGAGCTCGCTTATTTTATTGATCAGAAATTGCCTCGGCTTTTATATGGGGATATGGCTCGTTTACGCCAAGTTCTAATTAATCTGATCGCTAACGCAGTGAAGTTCACAAATCAAGGTGGGGTTTATCTAGTCGCCTCGATCAAGAGCGTTGCGGATCATAAGATGGAAGTTGAATTCACAATTATGGATACGGGGATTGGTATTTCTCCGGAGAAATGTGACCGATTATTTGAGCCCTTCTCGCAGCTTGATTCTTCCATGACACGGAAATATGGGGGAACAGGTCTGGGATTAGCTATATGTAAATCTCTTGTCGGAATGATGGGCGGAGAAATCCGGGTAGAATCGATGGAGCAAAAAGGAGCCACTTTTATATTTACGATTCAGGCATCCATGCCAGGAGAAGATTTGATAGGTGGATATCAAGAAGAGGAATCCACGCATCTTGTTCCCAATCAAGAGGGGAGAAGTAGAATCCTTGTTGTGGATGACCATCCGATTAATCAGCGTCTAATGGTCAGCATGCTGGATAAGCTGGGCTATGCGGCCGATATGGCTGAAGATGGTCAACAGGCTGTGGAGATGGCGATTAAACGTCCTTATGATTTTATCTTTATGGACCTTCAGATGCCAGTGATGGATGGCTTGGAGGCAACCGCTCAAATTCGTCGAGAGGGCGGTCCTGCTGCCGAGAAGACCGTTATCATTGCAATGACGGCGAACGTCATGGAAGGGATTCAGAATCGCTGTAAGGCCTCTGGAATGGATGATTACATCAGCAAACCGCTGAAGATGAGTAGTATAAAACAAATTATTTCTCGATATTCTAGTAGCGACAATGTATTAGTAGAACCTGATATATCTATTTTTCAAGCGTAATCTAGTATTTACCAATTCATTTTTTTAACGTTATCTGATTCAAAGGTATATCATTAAGGTTATTAATATAGAAAATATTTGTTCAGGAGAGATCGTCTAATGAATACGCATAAAAGTAACAAGTTCCATGCTAAGACAGAAACCAAAGGGAATGTATGCACAGTTTTCCTGAGTGGTGAACTTGATTTATCAGTGGCTTCCGATTTCCGCCTGGTTATGGAGCCACTTGTGGGAGATACCAAACTAGATTTAGTTATTAATCTAAAAGAATTAAAATACATTGATAGCACAGGGATTGGTATTCTACTTTCGATCCTGAAATCAAGACAAGGAATGGACGTTAAGTTTATGGTTGAGGATGTTCCTCCACAAATTCAGAAGCTGTTTGACATGACTGGTATTTCCAAGTTTTTTGCCTCCCAAGAGAATTCCCACTAGGAAAGGATAGAACAAAGAATGAGTGATGATGTGCAAAAAGTAATTCTTCAGTTGCCTGCTAGCGCAGAGTATGTGGATATTGTTAGGTTGAATTTATACGGCATTGCCTCGAAAATGGGTTTCACCTATGAGGATATAGAAGACATGAAAGTGGCAGTATCAGAGGCGTGTAACAATTCAGTATTATATGCTTATGGCCAAAAAGACGGAGTAGTAGATGTTATTTTTGAGGTAGAGGAAAGCTCCTTATCCATTACAGTCAAAGACGAAGGGGAGAGCTTTGACGGCTTGGACAAGTCTAATGAACGTATGACACTGCACGATAAGGAGTTAAGTGACGTTCAGGTTGGCGGGTTAGGGTTCTACTTAATGCAAGCGTTGATGGATGACGTTAGTGTTGTAAGTGAAGCCGGAAAAGGGACGGTGGTAACTTTGAAGAAGCACCTTAATTTTAGCGAGGAGAAAGTATGAGTGACAAAGTGACTCCCCCCGAGTCCATGAATGAAGCAGTCACCCAAATTTGGGAGTATCAGCAGACCAAGGATAACGATCAGGCGACGTTGCTGATACAGAAATATGAGCCTATGGTAAAAATGGCTGCTGGGAAAATTTCCCGTAATCGCCCCGACTTGTATGAGGATTTATATCAGGTCGGGCAAATGGCGCTCATCCGGTTACTGCAGCAATATGATATCAGTCTCGGAATCCCTTTTGAGCCCTATGCGATGAAAAGCATGATTGGACATATGAAGAATTATTTACGTGATAAATCTTGGTACATACAGGTTCCTAGACGGATTAAAGAAAAAGGAGCGCTTGTTCAACACGCTATTGATGAACTTACAGTGAAGCTTGAGCGTTCTCCTGCGGTCGATGAGATCGCTCATTATCTTGATCTGTCTGTTGAAGAAACTGTAGAAGTACTGGCAGGCAGAGAATGTTACCATTACGTATCTCTGGATTCACCGCTTTCCCAAGAGGAGACTGGAGCTACGCTAGGGGAGCTTATCAGCTCTGATGCGAACGATTACGAGACTGTAGAGAAACGAATGGATCTGCAGCAAGCACTAGGACAATTGAAGGAGCAAGAGCAGCAGGTATTATTGCTAGCCTTCCAAGATGGTCAATCCCAGCGGGCAATCGCTCAGAAGCTGGGGGTTTCACAGATGAGCGTTTCACGGATACAGAAGCGGGCCACTGAGAAGTTAAAGCAGATTATGGCCAACTCATCCTATTGAGCTCCTTTATGTGTAATATACATTACCTGGATTTGAATTTTACTGTTCGACGATAAGGACATGCCTCTCTCCGTGCCTGGAGAATAGCATGTCCTTTATTTGTGTTCTACAAAGCTCTTACCCTGCTTGTCCGGCTAACCTTGAAGGATTAGACGGACAAGCGGGGTAAGGGGGAGCGGTGATAGATGGGTGATAGATAGCCCAGTTGTTAGCTGTTCGCATCGATGTATTTTTTGATCTCACCAAGGTACTCACCGATCACGGGAACATCAAGAAATAGGCTGAGAATGTAACCCAGGACACCAAGGACTACGAACGTTCCGAGAGATAGGCCAAGACCTCGGGATATACCGGCCATTAAGTTTGTGATAATTCTTTTTTTTGGATCTGAGTAGTTATCGAGGATGTCCTTAAATTCTGATTTTTCGAGTGAGTCAGCAATCTTATCCAGACGATTGTTTAAGCGTTTGACCTCATGCCGTAATTCGAAAGGATGTTCATCAATTTCATATGCTTTTGTTTGGCTATTTGTTTCTCCCATGGAGCACCCCTGCTTTCTGTAGCCCGAACGGGCATTTATTAAGGATCTATTCAGTCAGATGAATCTTTATTGAGGGTATAACTAAACAACAGCCAGCTGCGGACAGCTGGCTGTTGTCGGATGAAATGATAGCTGTATTATGCCGCAGATTAGTAACTGGATTTATAGGAGGATTTAACATCCTCTTTTGCATCTTTAGCCTCATCGGCGACTTCTTTAGAGGATGCTTTGGCTTCGTCAGCCACTTCTTTAGAAGCGTCTTTCACATCAGAGGCTACATTATTTGAGGCTTCACTTACAGTGTCACCAATTTTGCTGCCTGCGTCTTGAAGGGTAGCGGCAATTTGCTGCTTGCTGTCACTGACAGTTGTGTAGATATCAGAGGCTTTGACTGAAACCGTACTAGCCAGATCGGTTGCTTTTTCACCTACCGTTGTGGCAATGGCTTTGGTTTTGTCAGTTACGACGCCAGCCACTTCTTTGGTTTTGTCAGTAGCAAGCGTAAGTTTATCAGACAGATCACTACGCATTTCACGGCCAGGCTTTGGTGCAAATAACAGGGCTGCGGCAGCACCTATTAAGCTACCAATAAAGATGCCTTTGAAAAAGTTGCTTCCGTTTTCTACTTCATGCTCTACTTTATGTTCTACGTTACTCATCACCAATCACTCCTTATAAGTTATCTTACTTCGTATTTAAACTTTGGCGTATAGGCTGAAACAATTGATGAATAAGGGGACGATGGCGAGAGTCACTTGTTCTAGACTATTTATTAACAGCTTGGAATACCACATAGAACGAATTCGGGCAGATTGAGATGTAGTAATTTTTCAGAAAAGCAAGAATCTGAGGAGGCGTCACTCTGGATTTATTGCTGATGGCATTGTTTTTGTGTGGTTTCTAAAATCTTCTTGGTGTGGAGAGGATTGAAGAATGATGAAAATAGGAGTAGAATTCCTCATGGAACTAACACTTAAGGGAGTTTGTGATGTACAAAAAATCCCCGGAGCACGGGGTTATTTTCTAGCATTTATTAAATGTAGAATTCTAATAAATCCTTGTGGGTTATAGAGCAGCAAGAGAAAAGAGGAGAGTTACCATGGAAACAGTATTAGTACGAGAATATCGGTCAGATTTGCTGGAATGTGTCCATAGCGGACATATTGCTATCGTAGGAGAAAACGGGAACGTAAAGGGATATGCAGGTGATCCTGAGTTTGTGTCCTTTACCCGTTCTGCGGCCAAGCCACTTCAGGCTATCCCAGGCATTCGTGGAGGAATCGTGGAGCATTATGGTTTTACACCCGCTGAGGTTGCCCTAATGACTGCTTCTCACCGAGGAGAGAGCTACCATGTTGCAGCGCTAGAGAGTATTTCCTCCAAGATTGGGATCGATGAGCAACAAATGATATGTGCCACTAGCTATCCACTGGATTATACGAGTAGAGAGAATGCCATTCGCGGCGCGGGCAAAAGAAAGTTCTATCATAACTGTGCGGGCAAGCACATGGGGATTTTATCGTATAGTAAGCTCAAAGGACTACCACTTGAAGAATACTCTCAGCCGGAGCAAACGGTTCAGCGTGAGATTATAGATACGATTGCTTATATGGCTGGTGTAGCACCAGACAGTATTGGTCTAGGTACGGATGGATGCGGTCTACCGGTATTCGCCATGCCTTTGACCGCCTTGGCGACTGCGTATTTGAAATTAGCCAATCCTGATTTAATTGCTGACGAGGCAACTCGCAAAGCGGTCACTACGATCACTGCGGCCATGAATGCTCATCCGGAGATGGTTTCTGGGTCTGGACGCCTTGATTCAATCCTTTTGGAAGATGAAAATATTATTGCTAAGGGTGGATTTAAGGGTGTATACTGCTTCGGGTTGCGCCGCGAGCGACTGGGCATTGCCTTCAAGATTCTGGATGGATCAGAAGAAGAGTGGGGACTTATTGTACAGGGGATTTTAAATCAGATTGGATACAGTCAGAAAAATACTTTGGAAAAGCTGCGTAATGCATTTTCAGGTGTGATCTACAATGATGGTGGTACACGGGTAGGTCATGCAGATACAGATTTTCAGCTTCATTTCATGAAATAGGAACTTAAAGAGGAGCCCCTTACTGCGCATCCATCTCGGATGCGCAGTAAGGGGCTCTTTTTGTAAACGAAGAACAGTTATTTCTGACGCAGACGGCCGAGTTCGGAGACTAGCGCTTCCACCTGAGAAATACTGAGTCTATCGCTGCTCATGGCTACCTCATAAACATCGAAGATATCTTCATATTTATCTACTGAAAAAGCGGAGGCTTGCATTGCAGCAGCACTTGCCATCTTTAGTTTGTTCTTGATGGCCTCGATCATATATTCAACATTTTCCTGACTAGGTTGTGTTAAATCCATAGGGTTATTAACATCCTCTCTGTACACTGATTCATGTATTTTACCATGATTGTGAGCTTGATCACCATTTTTTTGTCGGACTCACAGAAATCATGTTAAATTAAAGGCATGAAATCAAGAATATGATCGAAGGGAGGGAAGGTATTGGCAATTAGAGAACAGGGAAGCGGTAAACGAAGCAAAATGGACGAAGTAGGATTGGTATCTTTTTTTATGGAAATTGCAGCGCTGCATTCAGCGAAGAAAGTTACGTTTCTGTGTATCGGAACGGATCGATCTACAGGTGATGCTCTCGGTCCAGTAACAGGCAATAAACTTCTGGAATATGGCTTTCCGCACGTAATCGGTACGTTGCCATCTCCTTGCGATGCAGATAATTTGGTGGCCAGAGTCGCTGAAATTCCATCTGAGCATATCATTATTGCTGTGGATGCTTGCCTAGGACCTCCAATAGCTCTTGGATATTACTTCGTTTCGAATGAGCCGCTTCAGCCAGCACAATCGGTGGGGGTATGCCTTCCAGCAGTGGGGCATTATAGCTTGGCGGCGATTGTAGATATCAACGGTCCCAAGCCATATCGGACGCTGCAGACGACTCCACTACATAGAGTTATGGTTATGGCTGAACAAATTGCCGCCGCAGCAGCAAAAGGGTTTGGAATTGAGCGTTAAGAATAGGATGCCAGTTTCAAGAAGAGCTGTTTTGCTTAATAATAGATATTAGTTAATATATCTTAGTATTTTGGAAAGAGGGAAGCAGCCATGGAAAGAGTACGTTGTGACGGAAGCAATATTTGCTACAGTGATCAGGGAAAAGGCGAGGTTATTGTATTATTGCATGGCTTTTGTGGAAGTGCTGAATACTGGGAACAAGTCATTCCCATCTTAAGCAGCGACTACCGAGTGATTGCTCCCGATTTACGTGGTCATGGAGCTTCAGAGGCTCCACTAGGCCCCTATACGATTGAACAAATGGCAGACGATGTTCTGGGCTTGTTAGATATACTAGAAATTTCTGAATGCACCATGCTGGGACATTCACTTGGTGGATATATTACACTTTCATTCGCGCAGCGGTATGCTTCTCGATTGAAGGGCTTCGGATTAATCCATTCTACTGCATATCCGGATAGTGAAGAAGCACGGGAGAATCGATTGAAAAGTGTCAGCAGAATTCAAAATGAAGGCATTACTCCTTTTGTGGACAGCTTCGTCCCAGGAATTTTTGCTAAAGCAACTGCTTCTGCATCACCGCATCTGCTGGAGCGAGCCAAAGAAATTGGTTACAAAACTCCTCCACAAGGAGCAGCGGGAGCTGCACTGGCGATGCGCGAGCGTCCGGATCGACGTGATGTGATCACAGCTACCACGTTGCCGGTACTACTTGTGGCTGGCGAGCAGGATGGACTGATTCCTGCGGAACGCACCTTTACTTCGGATAAACCAAATATAACGCAAGCTATGATTTCTGGAGCGGGCCACATGAGCCTCTTTGAAGCTCCTGAACGGTTAGCTGAGGTTATCAGAGAATTCACCCAAGCTACGGTTAATATTAACAGTCATTCATGATCGCTGAAAAATAATTCAAAAAGAGGCAGCTCCGCGTCAAAGTAACTGGCGTGGGCTGCCTCTTTTACATGGAGACTACTGAAATTTGCAGATGGATGGAACAATCTTCTTTCTCTACAAGCTCATAAGTGGCATAGCGAAGTGCAATGGTTTAAGATAAATGAATAGCACATATGAAATAGCTAGATACAAAAGATTTACAGTTCCAGAATGGAAAAGGGGGAAGTTCATGTTCCGAAGAGACTATATTGTCCGAATGATCGAAGATATGACGGCGATGGTTGCCAAGGTTCTAACGCTAAAGCAAGAGCGGAAGACAACGGAAGCCTTATGGGAAATTGATGAGCTATTGAACCGTCATTTTCCGCTGAACTCACGTCTTTTAAATTCACTATCAGTAGAAGATATTATAGATATGTTCCGGTTTAACGGTGTGTTGGAGTCAGATAAGCTTCAAGGTGTAGCCAAGCTGCTTAAGGAAGAGGGCAGCATTTATGCTGCAAATGGCGATCATGATGCGGCACTATTTAGAAGTATGAGAGCACTGCACTTATATTTGTACGCAGATTTGCACGGAGCTGATCGAGAAATACTGCAGATGACAGAGGATATTGATGAACTTTTGGAGGAAGTCAAAGCGTATCGTCTTCCAGCCAAGACGGAACGGCTGCTTCTAGTTTATATGGAGTCTATCGGACATTATAGTAAAGCGGAGGACGGTCTTTACCGACTATGGGAGCAGGGGGAAGATGTCTCACTGGAAGGTGATGAGCTGTACAGACGGCTGCTGCTTAAATCACCGGAAGAATTGGAACAAGGCTTGCTCCCTATCCATGAAGTGGAACAAGGATGGAAAGAGTGGCACCGGATCACAGAAGTTCGGAGGGAGTCGGAAGCCTAATGAATACCCCTTTATTTATTATCGATGCCTTTGCAGGAAAAGCATATTCAGGAAACCCGGCAGCAGTATGCTTGCTGAGGCATCCAGTCGACGAGACATTTATGCTGAAGACAGCAGCAGAAATGAACTTGTCAGAGACGGCATTTCTCTGGCCGGAGACTGATGGATATCGCCTGCGCTGGTTCACGCCCAAGGTTGAGGTTGATTTATGTGGCCATGCTACTCTAGCAAGTGCACATATATTATGGGAGTTGGGATTGCTGGATCCAGATGTGGAAGCTAGATTTTATACACGCAGTGGGTTGCTTAGAGCTTCTCGTGCGGATGATCTGATCTCACTGTACTTCCCGCCTTATGAGCTTAAGTCTTCTCCTACAATTCCGGCTCTTATAGAAGCACTTGGTATTTCAGAAGCAAATGTGGTAGAAACTATGCTATATGCTGACAATGTACTTGTACGGCTCGATCAGGAATCCCTAGTTCGCGAACTTAGCCCAGACTTCGGGGCTTTATCCCGGCTTGAAGAGAGAGCCTTTGCGGTTACTGCAGAAAGCTCCACCGAAGGCATAGATTGTGTGTCACGGTTTTTTGCACCGAAGATGGGGGTAAATGAGGATCCGGTCACGGGCTCAGCGCATACTGCGCTAGCACCTTTCTGGGCTAGTCGACTTAACCGTACGCAGCTGACTGCTTATCAAGCTTCCGAACGAGGAGGCTTGCTTCAACTTGAGGTAAGCAAAGATCAGATTAAGATGTCTGGCCGAGCAATAACTATTGTTAGTGGAGAGCTGCAGGTGAAGCCCTGATAGGATAACTCTTGTAGAGCCGTGATATAATGGAACGATGTTGGTTAGGAGACATAGAATCTCCATTTTTAATCCCGAAAGTGAGATGTGCGTTGTGGAATCTTTAAAAGCTCTTATTGAACAACTGATTAATGACCGTACCTTGATTATGGCTACCTTAAGCCAAGTGCGTAACAAAGGGGAGACCTGTACGAAGGTACAGATTAAACCTGTCGAACTAAAAGGTAAGTTGCATTATCAGTTTGCGTCCTATATTGGTACAAAGGTTGAACATCGCAACGTACCGGCAGAATTAGCAGCGGAGGAGATGACCCTTTTATTTAGAGAATCATATCGCCAAGGCTTGTTATGCACGGTGGAAGCGGATTATCAGGTACTGATTAGCAAGAAATTCAAAGTATCTATCCTTACCAAGTCTCCAAGTAAAAAAGAAGAGCCGGATCTAGCACACAACCGGCGCAAGCGCTATGTGCTGGAGGATGGAGAACCTGTGCCATTTCTTGTGGAGCTTGGCATAATGAACAGAGAAGGAAAAGTGCTGGCCAAGCGATACGATAAGTTCCGGCAGATCAACCGTTTCTTGGAGATGGTTGAGGATGTGCTTGCAGATCTGCCAACTGGACGGCCATTAACGATTGTTGATTTTGGCTGTGGTAAATCGTATTTGACCTTTGCTCTTTATCACTACCTGACCGTCCGCAAGAAGCGGGAGCTTAATATTATTGGACTTGATTTGAAAGCAGATGTAATTGAGCATTGTAATGAGCTTGCTACGAAAATCGGTTATAATCACCTGAAGTTCCTTGTGGGTGACATTGCCGAGTACGATGAGCTGGATCAGGTAGATATGGTTATAACGCTTCATGCTTGTGACACAGCTACAGATGCTGCACTCGAAAAAGCAGTACGTTGGGGCGCCTCCGTTATTTTGTCTGTGCCTTGCTGTCAGCATGAATTGTTCGCGCAGATTGAGAATGAAGTAATGAGTCCGATGCTTTCACATGGGATACTTAAGGAGCGTTTCTCTGCCTTGGCTACGGATGCTATCCGTGCCAAATTGCTCGATATGATGGGTTATAGCAGCCAGCTGCTGGAATTCATCGACCTGGAGAATACACCGAAGAATATTTTAATCCGTGCCGTTAAAAGCTCGGGTGGTGATAACTCCGTCAAATGGCGTGAATACACCGCCTTCCGTGATTTTATAGGGGCGAAACCTTACCTTGAGCGCGTATGTGCGGACCTGCTTCCGAGTGGAAGTTCGGTGGAGGGGTAGCGCGACGTTTTAGGAGTGGTATATTGGTTTAGTTGTATTTTGTGCAGCTAAATATGCTCTGAAGTTGCTTTACTGTGAATTAGTTGCACTCTGTACAATTAATAACGATCAATTCTCTCCATCTGGCGGGATTTTCGAAAAATAGTTGTATATTATGCAATTACATTAGGACGCAGTAGCGAAGATCAGAGGTTAGTTGTACTTTTTGCAACTATAAACCTTTTTTGATGAGAATTGGGACGGTACAGCTCCTTCGTGGAGAGGTATTGTCCTTTTTTGCATTCTAGTTTTGCGAAGGGGAAATGTGGAAAGGATAGAGATAACTTAACGAATATAGGGGTATCTAAATGGGGAGCGTTAACAGAGAGCGGAATCCGGATTCAATAATCGTATATTTTAGTGCAGCCTTAGTCATCGCAGCCGGAGTAGGAGCTTGTTTGCTGCGTGGATTTTTTTTTACAGAGGAGATGTACCTCTTTCTGACCCTATGGTTTGTGATGTGTTCTGCTGTTTTGCTTTATTTGTACATTGGCGTAAGCAATAGGAGAAGTAGCTTAGGGGGAGCAAGTGGAGTAAGTAGAGCTTTGAAAATAATGTTGGCTGCACCCTTAATAGTTCTATCACTCTATCTGATTCATTCGCTAAGAGAACCCCTTTCGGCACAGGGAACAATGAATGAAATATTACGGTGGGGCTTGTATGCTAGCTTTGTATTTTTGGTTTGTTTTTGTGCATTGAATCGGGTGGGGCGTCAGCTTATCATTGCCGCATGGACTATATTGGGCATGTTCTTAAGCATAAGTGCTTTGCTGGCAGTGTGCGGGGTACTAGAGTTACCTTTCGCTGTAGCCTACAGCAATTCACCGGAAGTAAGCATCACTGGTGCCAGATTAGCAGGAGTGATGGAATATCCTAATGCTTTTGGTGCTGTGATGGCTGTTTTTCTATTGGAGCGGTTGTTTGCTGTCGCTGCTTATTATGAAAGACCTCAGAAGAGTGTGAGGATGTCGCCAGCAGGAGGTTGCGGTGTTGGGCGAGAGTCTGAAAAGACAGGGATAGAGTATACCGGGTTGGGATATGGGAGTGAGTGCATAGAAGAGGAGCGTGGGAGTGAAAAGGTAAGCGTAAATGTAGGAGTGGAGCGGCGAGAAGCGGGAAGCACGGCCGCCGCGCTGCTGCGCTTGCTGCCGCTGTTCCCGTACGCCGCCGCGCTGCTCCTCAGCGAGTCGCGCGGCGCGTGGCTGACGGCGGCTTGTGCCTGCACCGCCGTCTTGCTCTGGAAGCGGCAGCTCATCGCGCCGCTTCTTACCGCTGGCGCCGCGCCTGTCGCCGCCGCGGCGCTGCTCTACCGCCAACTGGCCCGTGCCGGGTTGGCGGTAGAGCCTCTGCCCGGCCTGCTGTGGCTGGCCGGGCTTTGGGCCGGCGCGTGGCTAGCCGGCCTATGGCTGTGCCGCAGCCAGCGCAGCGCGGCGGGCAGTGCCCGAGCCGCCATGCTGGCATTGGCGGCGGCAGGTTGGACGGCGGCGGGCACCGCCGTCCTCCTGCACGTGCGCGAGCGGATCACCGGACCGTCAACGACGGTATCCGCGCGTGGTCTGTTCTATCGCGACGCCTGGCGGCTGGCGGTAGAGGCACCTTGGCTGGGGCGCGGGGGCGAGACTTGGCGGAGTTCATATCTCGCCGCCCAATCCCGCCCTTATGTTGGCAGCCAAGTGCATAGCGGTTATCTCGACATCCTGTTGAACCTAGGATTTGTCGGCCTCGCAGCCATACTGTTAATGCTGCTGGCAGCAGGCTGGTTGCTGGCTAAGAGATCGCTGCGTCTCTTGCCGCCATTTTTGGTTATCGTTTTGCATAGCGCAGTCGATTTTGACTGGAGCTACGGATTAATCTGGCTGCTGCTTTTTTGGCTGCCAGCACTTGCCCTGTCTGAATATGAGCAGAAACATCAATCTGTGAATACCCGCTTTACGTCCATAAGTTTGTTCACCACTCATTTCGGACCCGTGACTCCACCGCCAACTCAATCGACGTCCGCGAGCCCACAGTCAACTCACCTCGAGTCCGCGACCTCGCCTAAACTCGCCCATCCATATCCCCGCCGACTATTCATCACTGCCGCCTGCTCCCTTTATCTCATGCTATCTGTATTGTCCCTTCATGCCGCACAAGGAGAGAGGTACTACAGGCAAGCAGTTCAGACGGTTGATTCCTCGGTGAAGATAGATATGCTACAGCAATCGCTAACGTGGAATCCCCGGTCTCCTAGAACAGCGGTAGAATTATCCAGGCTGCTTACGAACGAGAAGGGCGTGAGAATACTCCAGCAGAGCTTGCTATACTCCCCGAGGAATGCACGTTTAAGCTGGGAAATGGCTAGACGATGGATGTACAGTGATGATCCGGGAGCTGCATTATATTGGATACGTCGAAGTATTCAGCTTGATAAATACAACTCTGTGAAGTGGGTCAAAGGGATTGAAGGCATGCTTATGATGGGCCGAAAAAAGTTAGCGGAAGGGAATCGAGTGGAGGCTATAAACTGTTTTGCCTCAGGAAATGAGCTTTTGCGGCAGTATAGAGTGTTGGCAGACTACGAGGCTGGAAAAGGTGAGCAGCATAATGATCGAAAGTTCCAAATGACAGAACAAGCCGACGACCTGAGTCGGCGGCTTAGGGGATTAGCTTCACGATTTTAACTGACGCGAAATGATCCAAGAGTACAGAACGGGAACGATAATAGCAAGCACAAGTGCCGTAATAATAAGGACCTGAGACAAGATTCCGCTCCAAAAGGCTCCTCCAAAAATGAGCAACCCACCGATCATCCACATTCTTCCCGAGAGACGATGTGTTTTTCGCCACACCTCTGGGCTGGAAAGTGTCCATGCTGTACGAACACCGAACAAATAATTATCTTTTATCTGTGGCATGAAGTTGCCGAGCGCAATAAACATCACTCCGACGGCTCCTATAGCAATTTTGCCCACGTTAATATCTTTTCCCAATCCGTAAGCAACTGTGAGCACAAGCATGAGATTAAAAAGCACCCCAATAGTGAGTCTGCTCATGGCATAAGCATTTTCGAACTTCTTGTAATTTTCTCGCTTAGGGTCGATGCTGCGTGTGAACTGCAATATCAGGGGGAGCACAATGCCCAGAATACCCCACATGGGAATAGCTATGTTTTTATCCCAATAGCGGTTGACCTTGCCGGTAATTCCGAACTGGGCAGGCAACTCTTGCGGCAGCTTATCGTAATTGATTAAAGCATAAGCTAGTGAAGCTAAACCTAATATTACAATTAGTGTATCTTGCCATCTCCATTTAAAATCCTTCATCGTCAATCAGCCTCCTTCTCAGAATCAATATTCTGACGGCTTTGCTTTCCGTCCAAAGCTTTACTTTCCGTCTCCGTTTGCTTTCCTGTACCTGTTAGCTCGAGCAGCCAGCCAAGAACCTCTTCCAGAACCGTCGTATTTAAGGAATACACAATGAATTGACCTTTTCGTTCATCCTGTACGAGATCGGCATGCTTCAGAGCATTCAGATGGTGAGAAATACTTGGTTTAGACATGTTGAAGAAATCGGCGATTTCACCTGCGGTGCGGTCTTTTTCCCTTAGTAACCGAATGATTTGGCGACGGGTAGGGTCAGCTAGTGCTTTGAAAGACTCATTCATATGCCACCAGCCTTTCGATATTTAGGTAATTATCTAAATATATAATAATCCTTCGTATTCTTATCTGTCAATGTGTACCTTCCTCATTTTGGGGTTAATCAGATGGTTCCAACTCTTTTTAAGAGAGGATCGAAATAGGGTGACGGCCTTGTTCCTGTAAGTAGAAGTGATAAGGTTGCTTGTGCTAGAATAGGCTAAGAGAAACTGGAAAAAAAGCAGAGCGGCAAAGCTTCTATAAATATAAGAAAATAAAAGTTTAGTATCTATACTTTATTTCTTATATTTCTCGCTTAAACGTCTAGCGTCTTTATAGTCGTCAAAGATGTTTATGTTTGATACATAGCCATATTCTGCAGAAAATGGAGGAGGAGCACGGTTGCATATTATTTCTGATCTGATCTCAACATTGTTTGAATGGATTCAAAGTCTTGGTTATTTTGGGATTATGATCGGACTTATGATTGAAGTCATCCCGAGTGAAATCGTACTGGCTTTCGGTGGCTTTTTAGTATGGAATGGAGATATTAATTTTTTTGGTGCCGTATTATTCGGTACGATCGGCGGAGTCATTGCACAGATTTTTGTATATTGGATTGGTCGTTACGGTGGCAGACCTTTTCTCGAGAAATACGGCAAATATATTTTTATTCAAAAGAAGCATATTGACCATTCGGAAGAGTGGTTCAATAAATACGGGACGGGCGTAATCTTTACAGCACGTTTTATTCCCATTGTTCGCCATGCCATTTCTGTTCCAGCGGGTATTTCTCGTATGCCTTTAGGTAAGTTTACTTTGTTGACTACGCTTGCTGTTATTCCATGGAGTGCATTGTTTGTATATCTGGGGATGACCTTGGGGAATAAATGGGAAGATATTGACCAAGTAGCCGCTAAGTATACCAACGAAATTATTCTTGTAGCGATCGCTCTGATCATCATTTACTTTGTGTTTAAATGGTACAAATCCAAGAAAAAGGGGACTACAAAATGAAGCAGAATGTAGCTCAAAAGTTTGGAAAAGGCCTAACACCGCGCCAATTCGTAGAAAGTATGACGAAGAACCAACAGGCCTTTGAATCCTGGTATGAGAAGTTTACTTGGGAAGATGAGAACGATAAGGAATATTTCGAAAGTCTGAACCACCGAGACGATTTGCGGGTACTAATCCTGGCAGCGGATTGGTGTGGAGACGTAGTACGCAACATTCCTGCTGTATTCCGTATTCTGGAGACGGCGGGTATGAAGACAGAGGTATTCATTTTGGAAGAGAATCTGGATCTTATGGATAATTTCTTGACCATGGGTGGAAGATCTGTACCCGTCGTGATTTTTGCGGACACTGGCGGATATGTGCTCGGACATTGGGGTCCTAGACCAGAGCATGTGCAGCGTATAATGAGAGAGTTCAAACGTGAGAATCCTGATCGTGAGGCCGCTGATTACGACAGCAAAATCGCAGAAGCACGTACAGCAATGGGGCAAGCTTATGGGGAAGGAACGGAATATCAGACAGTGATTGCCAAAGAACTGCGTAGTCTGATTTCCGGATTCTAGGGCAGATGCTAAATATTCGTTCATTTAATCTGGGTCCGCTTCAGACGAATGCCTACTTACTGACAGGTGCGGATCCTGCGAAGGGTATCATCATAGATCCCGGTATGAATCCTGCTGCGTTAGTGCGGAGTATCGAAGGAATGGAAATCGAAGCTATTTTGTTAACACATGCACATTTTGATCATATGGGCGGTGTGGATGAAATTCGTAAAGCTAAGAAATGTCCTGTTTATTTACATCCACTTGAAAGTGAATGGCTAAGCAGCCCCAAGCTGAACGGTTCACTAATGTGGTCCGAGGTGTCACCTCCTCTAGCTACAGATCCTGCGGAATATGATCTGGCAGAAGGGCAAGTTCTGCAGTTCATTGGACACACTTTCCGTGTATACCATACACCTGGTCACTCTCCAGGCAGTGTAAGTTTCCTTTGTGGAAATGATCTATTCTCCGGAGATGTACTCTTTAAAATGGGAGTTGGACGTACAGATTTGCCTGGTGGTAGGGAACGAGATCTGTTTGATTCTATTCGTGGCAAGCTATACAAAATGGATGATGAAGTGAAGGTTTATCCAGGACATGGTCCACGGACAACTATTGGATTTGAAAAGATTCGCAACCCTTATGTTCCTCAATAAACGTTGGTTCTAGTAGAACCGACAAAAAACGAGGAAGTTTTAATAGACAAAAGACTACAAAAGGACTAGAATGAGGTTAATTAAATGTAACTTTTACCTCGCGAAGCACGCAGACTGCGGAATTAATCCCGGTTTGCGTTCTTTTTTTTGTCTTCATATAGGCTTGAAAGCATGGAGGGAAGTAGAATGGAGAAGAATATATACTACCCGCTGGACTATGGTTGGTATGACTCCAAGGAGAAATGGAACCATTTTTGCAGCAGTAATTGCCGATTTTTTTCGGAGTGTCCAGGAAAGGCTGGCTTTTGTGCATCCGAAGAACGTAGAGACATACAATTTGAAAATAAGGATCTTCGTAATGGCTTGCTTCAGGAGACCAGTGGGGTTTACGGGGGATTATCAGTGGTTTCAGGAGACGAGATCAGAAGGACGTCTCTTTTTTGGCATTTTCCGGCAAGGGAAGGGATCATTCAGCCCTGGCGGCGCAAGTTGTGGGATCTCAAAAAATAATTATTAAGTGGAATGAACGATTCATAATACATATTCGTACTACAAATAGAAACGAAATCTTGAATGGAGGGGCAGATGAGCGATCAGTCGCTGGAGAGAATCAGACGGGCACAGCAGGGAGATACTTCAGCATTGTCTTCACTGCTGCGAGAACACTATACTTTTTTATTCAAATATTTAATCAAGGTGACCATGGACCCGTTGCTGGCAGAGGATCTTGTACAGGACACCATGGTCAGATGTATGGAGAAGATCAGCACCTATAACGGAACTTCTTCCTTTTCCTCTTGGTTAATCACAATTGCCACCAGAATATTTATTGATCGCAAGCGGCGCTGGAAGCGTGAAGCGGAATGGAAACAGCGGGAGCAGCAGGAACAGGGGATCCGTTCGATTCGTTGGCGATTTGAGAGCAGAGGGGAAGAGTGGAGTGAAGTGCTGGATTCCCTCTCCAGATTACCCTCTGCACAAAGAGTGGCTGTGCTATTGAAGCATTACTATGGCTATAGTTATGACGAAATTGGCGAGATCATGCGAGTTCCTTCAGGTACAGTCAAGTCGCGTGTATCCCTTGGTCTTAACCAACTACGAAAGGAGCTGAATGAGGATGGAGAAGGATAAAGATAAGGAGCCTGAGATGTATTTGCACAAGCTTTCAAATGAGCTTGACCGGTTAGATGCACAATATAATGACATTACACCACCTTCATTACAGGAACTGGAGAGGTTAATGGTTGATGCCTCTGTGCATAGAAAGAGCATGGAACGTAAAGAGCTGCTGTTATTCTGGGGCATATCTTTGATCCTGGTCAGCGTATTTCTATCCATTCTCGGTTCTGCACCGATAATCTATTGGATTATTCAAGCGATTATTCCTATTGCGGGACTCAGTGCTCTAGGAATAGCGAGGATTAGGAGAAACAGAGAAGGTGCGCAAGAATGAATGAGCTGCAGGATGTGCCCCTATGGTTATGGTTTTGCATAGCTATAGCATTAATGCTGCAAGGGACATGGCTATTCCGGGATGCAAGACGACGCGGAAGAAAAGCCTGGTTCTGGGGTCTATGGGCTATAACTACAGTTCCTTCACCTGCTTTGGTCTATTTACTTGTTGTCATTCTACCGGAAAGACGTAGGCGAAAGAAGTTGTAAAGGTCCGGGATATGAGCTCGTTCCTTTCATAACACAAAAGGAGTGGTAATTCATGGAAGATGTAAAATGGGGATTAATTATGCCGTTGATCATTTTGCAGGCTTTACTGGCTATTATCGGTTTGATTTCTTTAGCCAAAGCAGATAAAGTGCGCGGTCCAAAATGGTTGTGGATTATAGTCATTATTTTCGGAAATATATTAGGCAGCGTAGCTTATTTCACGATAGGAAGGAAAGATGTCTAATGTCACTCCTTCAAGTTACAAATATACGCAAAAGCTATGGGGCGCATATTTCCGTACATGATATAAGCTTTGATATTGAAAAAGGAAGATGTGTTGCCTTACTAGGGCCCAATGGTGCAGGCAAGACGACCACACTACGTATGCTGGCAGGTCTTCTAGAACCTACCTCTGGAATGATTTCGTTTGAGGGGAGCCGTCCTGGATCAGAATATCGCAGAGGATTAGGATATGTACCGCAATCCCCAGCCTTTTACGGTTGGATGACTGGACAGGAGTATGTTGTGTTTGCTGCAAAGCTTAGTGGAATGGGAGCTAAAGAAGCAACAAGCAGCGCTTTGGAATCGCTTATGCGTGTAGGCCTCAAAGACGATGCACGCCGCAAGATTGGTGGGTATTCCGGGGGGATGAAGCAGCGGTTGGGTCTCGCACAGGCACTTGTGCATCGCCCTCGACTGCTTTTACTGGATGAGCCCGTATCTGCACTTGATCCGATCGGCCGCAGGGAAGTGATGGAATTGCTGCGAGAAATACGTGAAGAGACAACGGTAGTTTTCTCCACGCATGTGCTGCATGATGCGGAAGAGATTTGTGACGATATTATTTTAATGAATCATGGACACATTGCTGAGCAGGGGTCTTTGTCGCAGCTTCGTTCACAATACAGCCTTCCTGTTATTCGTTTACGTACCGAGAAGCACAAAGAAGCCATTCAGTGGCTGGAATCTCTTGCCTCCAAGCCGTTTGTGCTGGAGTCGGAGTTGTTTGGAGATCATGCGGTTTTTAATGTGAATAATGTGGAAAAGGCCCGCCAGACGATTTTGCAAGAAGCAGCGCAGCTCGAAATTCCATTGCTGCAATTTGAAGCAGGCTCTTCCACATTAGAGGATTTATTTATGAAGGTGGTGGGCGTATGAGCAGCACCTGGGTCCTTTATCGAAAAGAAATGCTCGAGATGGCTCGCAGTTATAAGCTAATCTGGATACCTGTCGTGTTCATCATTTTAGGCATTATGCAGCCTTTAACCACTTATTATTTGCCGGAAATATTAAAAGCCTCCGGGGATGTGCCCCCAGGTCTGCTGGAAGGGTATGAAATACCGAGTGCCGCAGTTGTGATGGCGCAAGCACTGGGACAGTATGGAACAATTGGAATGCTGGTATTGGCGCTAGGCTCGATGAATACTTTAGCTGGAGAACGCTATAGCGGAACTATGGAGTTAATTCTAGTAAGACCGGTTTCTCCCGCGGCCATAGTGATCGCTAAATGGACAGCTCAACTGACCCTGCTTGTTGTTGCGCTTGGATTGGGTGCAGCGGGTGCAGCTTATTACACGGAGCAGCTAATTGGATCGCTATCATGGGGCGAGGTTATCACAGCTTCAGGGGTATATGGTTTGTGGTTAATATGTGTTGTCTCGGCTACGTTGTTGTTTAGTGCCTTTTTAAGACCTCCAGTAGCCGCTTTTTTAGCACTGGCGTTAATGGCTGGATTGTCATTAGGCTTAAGCTTATTGCCTACATGGTTTGACTGGACACCCGCAGGACTTTCCGGGCTGTCAGCAGGTATTCTTACAGATGGAGAGGGCTTTAGAGCAGGTCCATATCTTTCTGCCGGTGTATTGATCCTAATTTGCCTTGTTGGGGCCGCGCTTTTGACAAGAAAGAACAACCTTCCCAATTGATTATTAAGCTGTGCTGTATCGAATATAGTATATTTTAAAATATAAGAAAGTATAAGTTTCACGCTATACATTATCCTTCTATTTCTCGCATAAACGCGTATCTTCCTTAGGGGACGCCGAAGGCGTTATTGCTTGGTACAATTTTCAGGATCGTCTGGCCTGCCGCTAGACAGTTCTATCTTTTTTTAGTAGACTGTTGAAACAAGCAAAATCATGATAGATTTTGGGGTCAGGAGGTAGGGCGATGCTGCGTTTAGGAGAAAAGATTGTCATTGTTGCGGACGCTTTTGAGCAGAGTCTTCCTATCGGGGAATACGGCTACCTAATTGCTTACGACCGCAATCCCGATAATGCGTTTGACTATGTTATACGTGTACCGGAAGCCAATAGGAACTTTTATGTTCCGGCTGAAGACATTGAGGCGGAAGAACATTTATTAGTAGCTGAGGCTGAAAGAGCAACGCATGAAGCGTTAATTGATTATGCTTTGTCCACGTACAATGAGAAGCTGTTCCATCATTTGATGAACGGTGAAGATATGGATACAGAAGAGACGGAAACAACGTCAAGCGAAAGCATGTCCCAAGCAGATTTCATTAAACAAGTGAATCTTAGAGCTTGGATTTAAGGAAGGCCGGCGAAAGCCGGCTTTTTTGTTATAACCCCATCATTGAATTGTCTAAGCTTCTACAATATAATTAAAAACGTTATCCGGGCACTTTAGCCCTTTAATTAGGAGGGATTTATCTTATGAGCATTACCGTTAAAGATGTGCAGCATGTGGCCAAGCTGGCTCGTCTGCAATTGAGCCCGGAAGAAGAGGCAACCTTTACAGAACAAATGAATGCTATTTTACAATATGCTGAGAAGTTGAATGAGCTAGATACGGAGAATGTGAAGCCGACCACGCATGTACTGCAGGTCAGTAATGTGATGCGTGAGGATGTTGTGAAGGAAAGCCTAACGCAAACGGAAGCACTTCTTAACGCACCTGATGATGAAGACGGACATTTCAAGGTTCCGGCTGTTTTGGAATAACTACATAATTAGAAAGGGGGAAGAATCTTGAGCCTGTTTCAAAATCGATTGCCTGAAGTACATCGCATGTTAACTGCTAAAGAGGTATCGGTCAGTGAACTGACTGAAGAATCGCTGGCGGTTATCGCTGAGCGGGATAAGAAAGTAAATGCATTTTTGACCTTGAACGAGGAGGGCGCTCGTAGCACCGCACGCGCTTTGGACGACAAACTGGCATCCGGAGCAGCACGTGGGTTGCTTTTTGGTCTTCCTGCGGGAATTAAGGATAATATTGTAACGAAAGGACTGCGTACGACCTGTGCCAGCCAATTTCTAAACAATTTCCAACCGATTTACAACGCTACTGTTGCTTCAAAACTGCAGCAAGCAGATGCCGTAACCATTGGTAAGTTGAATATGGATGAATTCGCGATGGGCGGTTCTAACGAGAACTCAAGCTTTGGTCCCGTACGCAATCCTTGGGATTTAGAGCGTGTGCCTGGCGGTTCCAGTGGTGGATCTGCTGCTGCAGTAGCTGCGGGTGAAGTGTTCTTCTCATTAGGTTCTGATACTGGGGGTTCCATCCGCCAGCCAGCCTCCTATTGCGGCGTTGTAGGTCTCAAACCTACCTACGGCCTTGTGTCACGTTACGGTTTGGTAGCCTTTGCTTCCTCTCTGGATCAGATTGGCCCGCTTACGCGTAATGTAGAAGATTCTGCATATGTTCTTCAAGCGATTGCTGGTTATGATGCACAGGACTCTACTTCAGCTAAGGTAGACATTCCTGATTATTTGAGTTCGCTGACTGGTGATGTTTCCGGTCTTCGTATCGCTGTACCTAAGGAATACTTGGGAGCGGGTGTCGATGCTTCAGTTCGTGAGACGGTCTTGTCCGCACTTAAGGTGCTGGAAGGAATGGGCGCTGTCTGGGAGGAAGTTTCATTACCACATACGGAATATGCAGTAGCGGCTTATTATTTGCTGTCTTCATCGGAAGCTTCATCGAACCTTGCCCGGTTTGACGGTGTACGTTATGGCGTACGTGTAGATGAAGGTGGAGGATTGCTCGATCTGTATCAAAATTCCCGAAGTCGCGGCTTTGGTCCTGAGGTAAAACGTCGTATTATGCTGGGGACTTATGCACTAAGCTCTGGATATTATGATGCTTATTATTTAAAAGCGCAAAAGGTGCGCACTTTGATTAAACAGGATTTTGATGACATCTTTAAAAAATATGATGTGGTCATCGGCCCAACAGCGCCTACTACAGCATTCAAATTAGGTTCACAAACGGAAGATCCGCTGACTATGTATCTGAACGATATTCTTACGATTCCTGTGAGCTTGGCGGGTATTCCTGCCGTTAGCGTTCCTTGCGGCTTTGCGGAAGGCATGCCAGTAGGCCTGCAAATAATCGGTAAAGAGTTTGACGAGAGTACGATTCTGCGTGTTGCTCACGCTTTTGAACAAAATACTGATCATCATAAGCAGCGTCCACAGCTGTAGTAAAGGAGGGAATGGGATTACTTATGTCTAAATACGAAACGGTCATCGGCTTAGAGGTTCACGTAGAGCTTCATACCAACTCCAAAATCTTTTGCGGATGCTCCACTGAATTTGGAGCCCCGCCTAACACGCATACCTGTCCTGTCTGCCTGGGTCACCCCGGCGTATTGCCAGTGCTCAACAAACAAGCGGTAAATTACGCTATGAAAGCAGCGATGGCGCTGAACTGCACCATCGGTGATGTTAGTAAATTTGACCGCAAGAACTATTTTTACCCCGATTCTCCGAAAGCCTATCAGATCTCACAATTTGATCAACCTATCGGTTTGAACGGCTGGATTGACATTGAAGTCAATGGAGAGACCAAACGGATCGGCATTACTCGTCTACATTTGGAAGAGGATGCGGGTAAGCTGACGCACGTAGATGGCGGTTTTGCTTCGCTTGTCGATTTTAACCGGGTGGGAACTCCACTTATCGAAATCGTATCTGAGCCAGACTTGCGCTCCCCAGAGGAAGCTCGTGCTTATCTGGAAAAAATCCGTGCCATTATGCAATACTGCGACGTATCGGATGTGAAGATGGAAGAAGGATCGATGCGCTGTGACGCGAACATCAGTCTACGCCCAGAAGGCCAAGAGGAATTCGGTATTAGAGCAGAGCTTAAGAACATGAACTCCTTCCGCGGTGTGCTGCGTGG
This sequence comes from Paenibacillus sp. VTT E-133280, assembly GCF_002264385.1. Taxonomy (NCBI): domain Bacteria; kingdom Bacillati; phylum Bacillota; class Bacilli; order Caryophanales; family Paenibacillaceae; genus Paenibacillus; species Paenibacillus sp. VTT E-133280. The sequence goes on along the minus strand of NZ_NFUX01000050.1, from coordinate 7,676 downwards.
ACTGGAGTATGAACAATATCGTCAGGCTGAGATCCTGGATGATGGTGGAGTAGTTGTACAAGAGACTCGCCGCTGGGATGAAGCCCAAGGGAAAACTTTATCTATGCGTGGGAAAGAGGAAGCGCACGATTATCGTTACTTCCCAGATCCGGATCTGATCGTGCTGCATATTGACGATGCCTGGAAAGAATCCATTCGTTCGACGATCCCGGAATTACCGGATGCAAGACAAGCTCGCTACAGTGAAGAACTGGGTCTTACAGCTTATGATGCTGGTGTGATCACTTCCTCTAAACCTTTAGCGGACTTTTTCGAAGAATGTCTTACTTATATGCAGGATGCCAAGGCTGTAGCTAACTGGATCATGGGTGAACTGCTTGCTTATTTGAATAGTAATAACCTGGAATTGTCTCAGGTCAAAATTACGCCACAAGGGCTCGGGGAAATGATTGGCCTCATTGCAGGCGGAACAATCAGCAACAAGATCGCTAAAACGGTATTTAAAGAAATGCTAGAAAGCGGTAAATTGCCTGCTGCAATCGTTGAGGAAAAAGGTCTGGTACAAATCAGTGATGAAGGTGCCATTAAAGGAATTGTGGAAGCTGTCGTAGCTGCTAATCCACAATCAGTGGAAGATTATAAAGCAGGTAAACAGAAAGCAATCGGTTTCCTCGTAGGACAAGTTATGAAAGAAAGTAAAGGTAAGGCAAATCCAGGTCTTGCGAATAAACTTCTGATCGAGGTATTGAGCAGCTAAACCTTGTATTTCTCGTATAAACGCTTGCCGCCCATAAAAGGACGCCAAAGGTGTTTAGACTTGGGGTAAAATACTTATGTAATAAGCTAAGGGCTTGTCGGCAACGGCAGGCCCTTAGCGGCATATAAGGGGACTAGTAGGGATGAATACAATTATTAAGCTAAACCTCCAGGATGATAGTACCATTAATGAACTATGGAGCCTCCAGCATAAGGCCTACCGACTAGAAGCTGAATTAATAGGGTTCCGTGAGATCCCACCGCTTATGGAGACGAGAGAGATGCTCAGCCACTCTAAAGAGGGTTTTTACGGCTGCTTTGATGAAGATGAAGAACTGATGGGTGCTATTGCTATAGAAGAAGAATCCCCGGGTAAACTCACGATTACGCGGATGATGGTGGGACCGGACTTTTTCCGTAGAGGGATTGCAAGCAGTCTTTTGGAATATGTATTTGAACATTTTTCAGGGATGGAGCAATATATCGTATCTACGGGGAAGCTAAACTTGCCTGCCGTATCTTTGTACAGCAAGCATGGTTTTGTACCTATGGGATCGCAGGAAGTTGCTCCCGGTGTGGAATTGATTGATTTTTATCGGAGTGGTTCACTTTGAAGAAGCATTTACACAGATCGTTGTTTACGAAAGGAGGAGCCGAGATATGACAAATGATTCTGCAATGCTCTCAGCGCAGGAAGGGCAGCGGGGTTCAGCCGTTCTTGAGACTACGGAGAGTGAGATTCAGAAGAAGATAATCCCTCCACGTCCAAAGCGGCGCCGCCGCAAACGCAAATTTATCGCTGGACTATTGGCAGCTCTCATCCCAGGAACTGGGCACTTATACTTTGGGCTTCTCCGCAAAGGAATTACCTTTATATTCTTGATACTATTGGATATCTCAGCTTTAATATATTTCTCATCCATTGGAATGCAGATTAATGTTCCATTGCTGATTTTACTTGCACTAATTATTCCGGCGATATATTTCTATAATGTGTATGATGTACTGCAATCAGCGGACAAGATTCTTCGTTACCCTGAAGATCAAGAGCTTGATGATCCTATGGCAAATATAAATACACCTCCTAAGCGTCGTAGTATCGTCAGTGAACCTGGCGTATCCTTTGGATTTCTACTTCTTTTAGGGGGAGCAGTTCTCATTTTGTTTCGCCAAAAGCCGGCATGGCTGCAATTTTTTATTGAGCATTACTCCGAAGTGGCCGTGTCTGCCGTTTTATTATGTGGTGGTATATATATAGGAGTAAGAGAAATTGTCAGAGGAATCGTTTCGCGCAAAAAAAATGAGTCTCATAACCGGCGTGTAGGAAGATATACGGCATCGGTCTTGCTTATTGCTATTGCCATCCCGTTGTTTCTGGATTGGAGAGACGGGTCGGATTATATGCTTTTACTCTTGAAGTGGTGGCCGGTCATCCCAGTGTTATGGGGGATTGAGTTCCTGTTCATGTATTTCTTCTCTGGTCGTTCAGGCTCTGTACAAAAGGGAACAAGAATCAGATTAGATTTACGCGGCCTTTTATCTGCTATATTGCTTGCTGCGAGTGTGTTTATCGTTGCCGAACAAGAACATTATTTATATCTGTGGAAAAATGTGAGTCTCAACCTTACAGCAGCTGCAGTCGACTATGGCGAGGCGAAGGGAAGCAAATTTCAGAAAGCTCCGCTTATTGTTCCAGTGAAGTTAAATACAGCTAAAATATCCGTTGATGGTATTAATGGGGATATTTTATTGCATCGGGCACCTGTAGATAATATTCAAATTACTACTACAGTTTGGGTAGATCAATTGGAGGGTCCGATGGCTGAAGCCATTTCGGAGCAGTCCTTTGTGGACGTTGTTGAAGGACCAACCATAAAAATCACTTCAAACAGCAAGGCTTATGGAGAATCAGGTAAGCGTCAGCCGCGAATGGATTTGGACATTTCTTTGCCGGAGGACCGCCGGTTTAACCTCGATGTTCGTACTATGAATGGTGGGATCACCCTGCAGAACATAGAAGCGATCGAAGATATTTCGCTGGAAACGGGGAATGGAGAACTTATTCTTCATCGTATCTTTGGTAATGTGAAAGGCAAAACACTGAATGGAGCTGTGCGTGCGAGATCCGTCCAGGGCAGTGTTGATTTATCAACGAGCGGTGGCAATATGAATGCATGGAATGTCACAGGAGCCTTGAAATTATCAACGGCAGTTGGCAATATCGGTGCATCCGGGAATGAAGCCGAGATCGATATTTCTAGCAAAAATGGTAATTTAGAGATTGATGGAGCTAGGTCGAAGCTGCATGCAGAATCCTTGAATGGCATCATTGATGTTCGTTCACATGAAGTCGGAGGAGACTGGGACATTTATAGTGCAGTTGGCGATATTCAATTGTATTTGCCGCAGTTAGGGAACTATAAGTTGAATGGCTCAAGTGGATATGGCGATATTATTTCAGATTTACCTATCTTAACCATTGATAAGAAGAAGATATCTGGTGAAGTGGGCACAGGTGAGTTCAAGATTCAGGTTGAGGGAAACAGCAACTTAAATGTGAGAGGTTATTGAAAAAAGTAATTTTTCTTATATAATAATGAATATAATGTATCGACTTCGTTGACAAGATTGAAAACCCAGTCTTACAATTATAAGAAATATTTCTTTTATTTTTAAATTTAAAAGGCGGTGACAGTCATGGGGAGTGGCGTACAACATGCATTGGAACAATTAAAAACAACAGGTGTCCGTATAACGCCCCAGCGTCATGCGATTCTTACGTATTTGATGGAAGCAATGAATCATCCTACAGCTGACGATATATATCGGGCATTAGAGCCTAAATTTCCGAGCATGAGCGTGGCAACCGTATATAATAATCTCAAGATGTTTATGGAAGCTGGCATGGTTCGTGAGTTGACCTATGGGGATAGCTCCAGCCGTTTTGATGCCAATGTGTCTGATCATTATCATGTTATCTGTCAACAATGCGGTAAGATTGAGGATTTCAGTTATCCTTCGCTTAGGGATGTAGAGCTGCATGCTGAGCAAGCTACAGGCTTTAAGATTACAGGATTGCGTATGGAACTGCATGGATTTTGCGAAAGTTGTAAAGAGAAGCAGCATTAAGACTAGAATAGAACGGTGTCAAGGTGATATACCAAGTGGCCACAATAAACGTGCGAAATCCGAAAGCGGAGGACTCACGTTTTTATTTTTATAAAAATATAAAGACGACAATGTCGTTTCTACTTGAATATAACAATTTGTAGGATAAATGACTATTTTCTACTGGTTATACGAAACCAAGTGGATGTTATAATCGTAATGTTAGAATCTATTAAAAATCATATTATTATCTGGAGGATATATTTTGGACAGAAGACTGGGACAGAGGCGCGTCAAAAAGCGCGGAGGTTTTTTTAGGCGTTTATTTGGACTCTTAATCATTGTAGCAGCAGCATATTGGGTAGTGTTTTATGTATTGCCAAATCGTCAGCACATAGATGTAGATTGGAAAGCTCAAGCGCATCCCATCTTTGTAAAAGGAGAGCATACAGGTTATTCTGCCTCTGGAACCGGGGATAGCATGCTATTACCATTACCATTGTTGCAAGAGTATGTGGATCCTTCCATTCGTTATGAAGAGAAGACCAAATCGGTCATTTTATCAACGGATAGTGAGCTCCTTTACATGCAGGAGGATAAAACTGATGCTAGTCTGAATAATCGTCCGTTGCAGCTGCGGTTAGCGCCTGAAGTAAAGGAGAAAGTGACCTACCTTCCTGCGGATGTATTAGAAGATCTATATGGGTTTGAAATACAGGAGGATACAAATACCGGAGCAATATTACTAATGACGGCAGGAGAGTCTGTCTCGCTAGGAAAAGTTAAAGGTGAAAAAGGCGACAAGTCAGTAGCTCTACGAAATGAGGCATCCATTCACGCACCTATAGTTGCGGATATGTCTCCAGGGGCAGTCGTGAATATTTGGAATGAAGAAAATAAGGACTGGCTATTTGTACAATTAAGCAGCGGGTATGCAGGTTATGCCAAGGCAAGTGACATTGTTCGGGATGGTCAAAAGACAGTGGAACCGAAAAAATCCACACCAACACGTGCTGAACGTAACTGGAAAGGGAAGTCAGTGAATTTGTATTGGGAGGCTGTTTACCAACGCAAACCTAACCCAGAAACCTTCGGTGAGCTACCAGGCGTTAACGTGGCTAGCCCCACCTGGTTTAGTATTATAGATGGTGATGGGAATGTGCGCAGTCAGGCCGACAGTGCGTATGTGCAGTGGGCGCATGGGCGCGGATTAGAGGTATGGGGGTTGCTTAGCAATAGCTTCGAGCCAGACATGACTACTGAGGCATTGTCCACCTATGAGAAACGGATGAATGCAATCGTGCAGATCTTAGAGTATTCGGATTTATATAATTTGGATGGAATTAATATCGATTTTGAGAATGTGTATACGAAGGACGGAGAGAATGTCACTCAATTTATGAGAGAGCTAAAACCGATGGCTCAGGCTAAGAATCTAATCGTCTCCATAGACGTGACACCTAAATCTAATAGCGAGATGTGGTCAGCATTCCTTGATCGTAAGGCTCTGGGGTCATTAGTCGATTATCTAATCGTGATGGCTTATGATGAACATTGGGCGGCTAGCCCTATCGCGGGCTCTGTTGCCTCCTTACCTTGGGTAGAGAATTCAATAAGCCGGATCATAGAGGAAGACAATGTGCCGCCTGAGAAGGTGATTTTGGGGATCCCATTGTACACCCGCATCTGGACTGAGGCACAAGTAGATGGTAAGACAAAGGTAAGCTCCAAATCGGTTAGTATGAATGCCGTTGAAAAAATTATCAAAGAGAAGAAGCTAACTCCCACATTTGATAAGGATGCTGGGCAGAATTACGTAGAGTACAAGGAAGATGGCGCTCTTAAGAAAATATGGATAGAAGATAAGGTGAGCTTAAAATCAAGAGTTGAGCTTGCTAAGTCCATGGGGCTTGGAGGCATCGGATCATGGAATCGGAGCTTTAGCAATCCGTCAGCATGGGAAGCATTACAAGAGATTCATAAGTAATCATAATTATTTATAGCAAACAAAGAGGCTCCCATATCGGGGGCCTCTTTGTTGTATTAGCAAATATTTGAGTGCATTTTAACTAGTTAGTAATGAGCCTCTGTAAGGTGTGTTTAGCGGTTTAGTTGCTGATGCTCAAGCTGATCCGCAGTAATGGTGGCCTCAGCAGGATCCATAGTAAGAATGGTGTGACAGAACATACAGCGGTCTGTTTTGCCGAGCATCTTGGTCAGCTTGTGACATTCAGGGCACTCTAGCTGAACAGCACTCGTTGAGAGCATACCAGCCCAGAAATAGATCGCAAGACTTGCCATCATGGAAATTAAACCGATTACAAGTCCGATTCCGGCGAATACTTTCCCGGTTGATCCCCAGAATACGATGCCTGCTGTACCCAAAACCATAAGTCCCATTCCGAGCATTGTGAGCAGTAATCCCCATGTGCGAAAAGCGTTGATCTTAGCCGTTTTAAACTTCATGAGTGTTTGCTCCTAACTAAATATAGTTGGGTTGTCCAGAAGGAACTGTCTTTCATATGTAGAATAATAATTATAACTGAATTATAACTGACTGGACGCAAATTCGCCAAATTTAATGGAGGGAAGCATGGAATTATCCAATGTAACTTTGTTGAGTGGAGAAACGTTTGAAGAAAATGTTTTAGGAGCTGTCGCTTTGCGGCAGAAAGGGAGTACTCCTTTTCAAAGCGCGCTACTTCACGATTTTGATATGGTTGTGTTAGTTTTACATGAGGAACAGGATTTAGAACATATTGTTCGCCACACCATTGCCGGTGACACACGGACCCAGTCAGTCCATATTGGCCTTTCCGCTTTGGAGAGGGCTGTCATGGCGGGAGATAATAACGAGCTCCTTACTAGTTTGATGATTGGGGAAGTGATTTGGGATCCCAAAGGAATACTAGGGGATATGCGCCGGGAGATTTTACAATTTGAAGGGCCTCTTAAGGAACGAGTGGAGTTCATGGAGTTTGCACGATTCTTGCATTTGTATGTGAAATCTAAACGGTATATAGAAGCTGGCTACATTATGGATTCGTATAACTGTGTATTGATGGCACTATATCATTGGGCAAGAATAGAAGTGAGTGAATCTGGTTCATTTCCAGAGCCGGCTATTTGGGAGCAGGTTAAAAGTATGAACACCTCAGTCCATAAACTATATGAGGAACTAACCATCAGCACGGAGACCTTAGAACAAAGAGTAGAGCTTGTACTTCTAGCGTGTGAATTTGGGATCATGTCCAAAATGACGGATTGTTGTGCATTGCTTTTTAATATTCTGAATAGCCGTAAGGAAGCGTGGAGTATAAAAGAATTACTACAGCATTCTGGCCTGTGTCAATTAGAGGCTGAGTTGCCCCTAGTTTTACGAAAGCTTGTTTCTCGATCGCTAATCCGTGAGATTACTTTATGGGCTGACGGTCATGGGGGAGAGGGTCATGCGATCCGATATACCTTATAGAGAAGAAATTAGATGCAGGATTTGCCGGTAATCTATATATAAAATAAGTAGGGATAGGGAGAGGCTAAGCACTCTCTTTTTTGTTTGCACGCTATTATGAAACGCTCATATTTATTCTAATAAATTTATGGTTGACTCTTTCATAGTTCATGTGTTAAATTATAACTCGTCCCTCTGACACAGAGATGTGCTTTCGAAAACATTCGAAAGACAACCGAAAAAAGAAATTAAAAAAAAGGTTGACTAAAACGAGGACGCTGTGATATATTATAAAGGTCGCTGCTGAACAACACAACGACGAAATAAACAGCTTGATCTTTGAAAACTGAACAACGAGTGA